>PXTV01000051.1:783-5685 GCA_003022985.1 Bacteroidetes bacterium SW_11_45_7
CTGGCAGGTTTGCAGGGCTCCGGTAAAACCACTTTTGCCGCCAAAATGGCCAATCACCTTAAGAGGAAAAAAAGTAAAAAACCGCTCCTGATTGCCTGTGACGTGTATCGCCCTGCCGCTATTGACCAGCTCAAGGTCATGGCTGATCAGATCGAGATCGATGTTTATACAGAAGACGAAACTAAAGACCCGGAAGCGATTGCTACCAATGGCATCGATTACGCCAAACAGAACGGATACAATGCAGTTGTCATTGACACGGCCGGTCGCTTGTCCATTGATGATGACATGATGAACGAAATATCAGGTCTGAAGAAAGTTACGAACCCTAATGAAACACTCTTCGTAGTCGATTCCATGACCGGCCAGGATGCTGTTAGTACTGCCAAGACTTTTAATGAACAGCTCGACTACGATGGCGTTATCCTGACTAAGCTGGATGGTGATACACGAGGCGGTGCAGCCCTTTCCATACGTTATGTTGTTGATAAACCCATCAAGTTCATCAGCACTGGCGAGAAGATGGATACCATCGAAGTGTTTCACCCTGAGCGGATGGCACAGCGAATACTTGGCATGGGTGATGTGGTCTCTTTTGTTGAACGTGCCCAGGAGCAGTACGATGAAGAACAAGCCGCCAAGCTCCAGAAGAAGATCAGCAAAAACACATTCGATTTCAACGATTTTCTCAGCCAGCTCAATCAGATCAAAAAAATGGGCAATATCAAAGATCTGTTAGGAATGATCCCCGGCATGAGCAAACAGGTTAAAAATCTGGACATCGATAACGACTCCTTCAAGAACATTGAAGCGATTATCCAATCCATGACGCCAGAGGAAAGAGAAAACCCGCAGCTATTGGATGGAAGCCGCAGAAAACGTATTGCCAAAGGAAGCGGCAATAGCGTGCAGGAAGTAAACCAATTCATCAAGCAATTCAACGAAATGAAGAAGATGATGAAATCGATGTCCAAAATGCAATCCTCTGGTAATGCCATGAAAGGGATGCCTTTCATGAATCAATCATGACAATAAATAGCACTCACCTTTCCCATGAAAAGGAATTTTGTCCTCAACTTAGCTAAAAAAACACGATAGAATGACACGGTTAGGGGTTCCTGCCAACAATGTGGCTAAAGCCACTGTTATATAGGCTTTTGAACCCTTGGCTGGCAACTTTCCAAAAGTTACCGGAAAAGAGGGCGGTACATGTGGAATCCATAAAGCGGAAAACTTTTGGAAAGTTTATTCTAAAAACACGATATCTTAATATTGTGGGATTCTTGACAAAAATTTCCCAATAAGTTCTGATTTCTTGCTACCTTTGCGCCTCTTAATTACCTTCGCAAAGAAGGTTGAAATTGTTGAAAGGCATTCCAAAATAACCCTTACATGCCAGCACGAATCAGGTTGCAGAGACAAGGAAGAAAGAAAAAGCCATTCTACTATATTGTAGTTGCTGACTCACGTGTACCGCGCGATGGGAAATTTATTGAAAGGTTAGGCTCCTACAACCCGGAAACAGTACCCGCATCTATCGATATTGACAGGGATAAAGCTCTCAACTGGCTCCAAAAAGGGGCGCAACCATCTCATACAGTTCGTGCTATACTCTCTCATAAAGGGATCCTCTACAAAAAACACCTGCAAAGAGGTGTTGCGAAAGGCATCCTTTCACAGGATGAGGCCGATCAAAAATTTAACGATTGGTTAGAAAAACACGAGGAAAAAGTCAGCCACAAGCGACAAGAACAGGAAGAAGCGAAAAAATCCGAGTTCCGGAAAAAGGAAGAGGCGGACGCAGCCAAGCGCAAGCAACAAGAGCAGCAAGCTGCCCGGGAAGCCAGCGCTGAAGAAGCTGACACTCAGGAAGAACAGCAAGAAGCCGAAACTGCTACTGAGGAGAAAGAAGGAAATAAAGAGCAACAAGAAACGGCAGCATCCTCAGAAGAACCCTCTTCTTCTGATGAGCAAACCCAATCACAACAGGCGGATCAGGAGCAAGGCGAGCAACAAGAAGCCGCTGAATCAGCACCTCAAGCTGATGAAGCTCAAGAAGAAGGCAAGAAAGAAGACCAAAAAGGAGAATAGCATAGCATTTCCTTGATCTGACAATTTCCAGCAATGACAATATTGGGCCCTGACCGGTTTGCAATTGTAGGCAAAATCGGTAAGGCCCATGGATTAGCTGGCGAGCTAAAGCTTTCTTTCCACTATCCCTTACAAGAAGATGCCCTTTCCCAACTTTCCTACTTATTTGTAGAGGTTGTTTCACCTCCTGTCCCGTTCTTCATCGAGTCTATTAAGCCTGCCCCACAGGCAGACTTCTATCTGGTTAAGTTCGAATCAGTCCGGCACAAGGAAGACGCAGCCCGGCTAACCAATACCAACATAAAGTTGTTGAAAGAAGAGGTTGAACAGTACTTTTTGCTTCCCGATGAGTCTTCTTTACCTATTGATGAGGAGATTGAGCTTGCCGGGTTTACTGTGATCGACCGGAACCTTGGTAAGCTCGGTTCCATTGATGAAATAATGGACATGCCTCAGCAAATCTTAGCCCAAATTAAGGTCAAGGGACGAGAAGTTATGATTCCCCTAACTGAGGAAACCATAGAGCAAATGGATGAAGGTGAGCAAGTTGTATACACGGATTTACCCGCAGGATTGTTAGATATTTACCTGGAAGAATAAAGCAGACTGTGATTGTACATTTGCTGGCTCTAACCGAATAAAATTCAGTGTATCATAATTGAAATACGATGCGCATCGACATCATTTCCGCAATACCGCAATTACTCGAAGGTCCTTTTCAGCATTCCATCCTCAAAAGGGCTCATGAGCGGCAGCTACTAACAATTCATGTGCACGATTTGAGGGAATACGGACACGGTAAACACAAGCAAATCGATGATTATCAATACGGTGGAGGTGCCGGGATGGTCATGATGCCCGAACCGATTGCCAACTGTATCGATGATCTGAAAAAGGAACGAACATATGACGAAGTGATCTACATGACGCCAGATGGCGAGACCTTAAACCAACAAAAAGCAAACAGCTTATCGCTTGCAACAAACTTGTTGATTCTTTGCGGCCATTACAAAGGGATAGATGAACGTATTCGCAAGTACTACATCACGCGCGAAATTTCTATCAGCGATGTGGTTCTATCAGGCGGTGAGTTGGCGGCAGCAGTACTTGTTGATGCTGTTGGCCGGTTGATACCCGGTGTGCTAAACGATGAAACCTCCGCCCTTTTCGATTCATTTCAGGATGGGCTTTTGGCACCTCCTGTCTACACGCGGCCTGCTGAATTCCAGGGTGAGCGCGTACCTGATATTCTGCGATCCGGTAATACTCCTAAGGTTGAAGAATGGCGTTATGAAAAAGCCCTTGAGAAAACAAAACACAGAAGACCGGATTTATTGAATGAAGAGAAGTAGTTTCATTTTACTCCAATTTTCATAGTTTTGCACCGTTATTGAATAAACTGAACCGCTAATAAACTTCTCTGAGCCATGAGCGAGCTGATCAAGTATGTTGACGATCAATTGAAAGCAGACATCAGTGATTACCCCGCGTTTTCGGTTGGTGATACGATCACTGTTTATTACAAAATTGTAGAAGGCGAAAAGACACGTATACAGCCTTTTAGAGGCATTGTCATTCAAAGGCGCGGAAGTGGTGCAACAGAAACTTTTACTGTTCGCAAGGTTACAAGCGGTATTGGAATTGAGCGTATATTTCCCATTCATTCCCCTCATATTGACCATATCGAGATCCACAAGCGAGGTAAAGTCAGAAGAAGCCGCATCTTCTACCTTCGCAGATTAAAAGGTCGCAAGGCATCCAAGATCAAAGAAAGAAGGGTTTAAATCCAGAAACAGAATCAATAGTCAAAAGCCGTCTCGGAGAAAAAAGACGGCTTTTTTTAGCTCTCCCTGTTATTTTACGGTATGGCCACTTTCCGCGCTACCTTGCCAACAAGCCCATGAGCTCAACTGAGTAATTTCTTTCTTACCTTTAATAAGCCATTTGTTGTTGTAGATAAGGTAATGACAACACTCGATCCGTTATGCAGTCCCAAAGCCGCGCTATTCTCCACCTTGATCTTGATGCGTTTTTCGTGTCTGTGGAACAACTGCGTAACAGCGATCTGAAAGGGAAGCCCGTCATCATTGGCGGCAAAAGTGACCGGGGTGTTGTAGCTTCCTGTAGCTACGAAGCACGTGCTTACGGAGTCAGTTCAGCAATGCCCATGAAAGTGGCTCTTCACAAATGTCCACATGCCATTGTAGTGGGGAGCGATATGGCTCTTTACAGTTACTACTCACAGCTGGTAACGGAGATCGTTGCCCAGCGCGTGCCCCTTTTCCAGAAATCATCCATCGATGAGTTTTATGCCGATCTCTCGGGTATGGATCGTTTTTACGGTTGTTATGAGACCGCCTATCAACTGCGGCAAGAAATTATTGACAAAACCGGATTGCCTAACTCCTTTGGCTTGGCTGCTAACAAGACAGTAGCCAAAATGGCTACAGATGAGGCCAAACCGAACGGCATGAAATACATTCCAAATGGGGAAGAACATTCATTTCTGGCGCCATTGCCCATCCGGAAAATTCCCATGGTTGGCAAAAAAACTTACAACGTCCTTCAAACTCATGGCATTCACAAGATAGGCGAATTGGGCTGCATGCCCCCTGACCACCTGGAGCAACTGCTCGGCAAACAGGGTTTAGCATTATGGGAAAGGGCTAATGGCATAGACCCCTCACCTGTTGTGAGCCATCATGAAGCTAAGTCCATTTCCTCCGAACGTACCTTCAGGCATGATAGCAACGATCCTGAGGCGTTACAAAACCTCCTTGTTGGATTAACGGAAAAAGTGGCCCATGAACT
>PXTV01000051.1:5733-10645 GCA_003022985.1 Bacteroidetes bacterium SW_11_45_7
AAAGTGACAAACAATGCGCTTGTGCTACCGTTAAGCTACGCTACAGCAATTTCGAAACGGTTAGCAAACAGACGCACATATCCCATACAGCAAGCGATCATGAACTGATTCCCCGGGTGAAGGAATTGTTCAACCAGCTTTTTGACAGAAAGCGGCACGTTCGCTTGATAGGTGTTCGTCTCAGCGATTTTATCCAGGGCAGCGCCCAACTCAAACTCTTCGATAACACCCAGTCAAAAGTATCATTGTACAAGGCTATTGACGCCATCAAACGCAAACATGGCAATGATAAAATGACTAAAGGGAGTACACGTTAATCAAATATCAACTTAGCAAAGGAAACCTTTTTAGTAACGTTAATAGTGAATGGTGGTATGGTTTCCATCTCATCAAGACATGATGTTAGAAAACACACTTTGCATGAATGATTTTTTCAGAATCTTAACTCGAACTCATAACTTTGGAATAAAATCCGTTGCCAAATGCGCATTTTGCTGATCCTTCCCGGCCTTCTTATATCGATCACATCCCATAGTCAGATCACTACTAATTTTAATCCGGAACGGGCAAAAGACATGGCCGAATTATGTAACAGTTTTACCCATCTCGATCTCTATGGTGACGACAAATCCGTCATTCCCAAGGGCTACAAGAAAACCTTTACATCAGACGATATTGGCATGGATAATAAGTTTCAGGTATACAAAAAGAAGAATGATATAGGGGTGATTCACATCCGGGGCTCAACCAAAAACCCAAAGAGTTGGATGGCGAATATCAATTCAGCCATGATACCTGCTAAAGGCACAATGACCTTTGATGGCAAGCCATTCGACTATACATTCGCCAAGACCCCAGAAGCAGCTGTTCACAGTGGCTATGTCATAAGTATTGCAGCTATGCGGGGATTGATCCTTAAGCACATCAGAAGATTGAATGAACAAGGCATTTACGATATTATTATCACCGGCCACAGTCAGGGTGGCGCTCTAACCAATATGCTAATGGCTTACCTGTCGAATCTGCCTGACGAAACACTCGATCCGAAAAATACTTTTAAAGCTTACGCATTTGCTGCTACAATGATTGGCAATGACATCTTTGCCAAAGAATACAGGATTCGCTATTGCGATAAAGGATTGAGCTACAACATCGTTAATCCGGAGGATCCTATTACACGCTTGCCGCTCAGTTACAAGAATAATGAGAAAGAAATGCTGGTTAATAACCTGAAACGTTTCATGAATGAGGAACAATCATTGAACTTTCAACAAATGCTAACAGATGGCGCTGCTCTTCTCTTGCAAGAGAATCTTGATACATTGGTGTACAACACCAGCAAACGCCTGAACCGAAATATTGAAAGAGAGCTGGGCCCTTTAGAATTACCTGAACGCAAGGATGATCATAACTACCAGTACTTGTGTAACCGCCAAGAGATTGAACCCGTTGAGTACCCAAAAGTGCTAAAAGATTCCTCAATGCTGGAAAATGAAGAGTTGGTGACAGGTTATGAAAGAACTGAAGAAGGCCATTTTAAAAACGAGGAATTTTACAAAGACGAGAGCTGGAATTACCAACACAAACCCTATAATTACTATGCAGGCTTTCTCAAAACTTACTTCCCCAAAGAGTACGAAGCCCTTGAGCCAAAATACTTGGATGAAAACCTCTAAAACTTCATATCTAATTTCAATGCAAACCAATTTGGATATTTCTTCATCCTACAAGCTGCGAAATACGGTTTTGTAAGGCAGGCCAAATGTTGTTGGGTTTGATCTCTTGGTAATGCAAGATTATAACTCTACCTTACCATGGCACTCAATCCATTAGTATTCTTTGTGAATTGATAAAGACTCGTCCATTACCCCTATTTTCATTACCTTTGCCCATCGAAAATCGATGCGATGAAAGCAGAAAATGCTGTGGCATTGATCTGAGGGAAGATCGCAACGGAAAAGTCAAAATCAATTCAATATCATGACAAGAATAGCATTGGAATTTGTACCGCCCGATGTAGAAGATGGCAAAGAAAAAGCTGTTGAAGAAGCACAAAAAGTAAATGAGCTCTCCGCCCAATTCGGCATGGAAAGCATGCTGGACCATATGATGATTCCGGGCATGATTGAGGAAGAGGAAGACCGTCCGGTGGAAATGAAGCCCAAACTCGATCCGCTGGAGACCTGGCAAGCAATTTCACCTGAAATGCCTGGCGTTAAAGGAATGTGTACCCAGGTGACTGCTTTCATGAACGAAGACCAACTCAAAGAACGCTTCACTAACCTGACAAATGCTGGCATTAATGGTATTATCCTCGTAGGTGTTCCGCGGAATATGGAAGATGGCGAGGGAACAGGTGTGCCACCCACAGATGCGTTAGCAGATTTTCAGGACTATGTCTCCGACCGTGGTGTGATCCTTATTCCCACCCGTGAAGGGGAAGATGGCCGTTTTAACTTTAAATGCAACCAAGGGGCCACCTTTGGCATGACGCAACTTCTCTATTCAGACGCCATCGTCAACTTTCTGAAAAACTTTGCCAAAAACCACGATCACCGCCCGGAAGTGCTTCTTTCGTTCGGTTTTGTTCCTAAAGCAGAAAGTAAAGTGGGCCTTATCAACTGGCTCATTCAAGACCCGGGTAATCAAGTTGTTGAAGATGAACAGGCATTTGTTGAGAAGCTTACCACAATGAAGCTCAAGGAAAAACAAAAGCACTTGCTCGAGCTTTACAAACGGGTTATCAATGGGGTAGGTGAGCTCGATTTCCCCATGAGTCTACACTTTGAAGCACCTTACGGCTTTACAAAACCGTCCTTTGAAACATTTTCCCTGCTACTGGATTACTGGGCTCCCGAAAAGCCAGACACTAAGACCAGTGCAATCTCCTGATCAGGTGGCCTCATTTTTTATGATAACTTCAAATATGTGGAGGAAAGCATATTTTCTATTGAAGCCTCCCTCCTTTCACTTCTGAGATGGTTCAATAGCATTGTATAGTTTCTATTACGGCAACATCGCTTCCGTCAATATATTCAACTTTTTTGTTATGTTTACTTTTCTGCTAATAGAAAATTGCTAGCTTGGATCGGTTTTTGAAAACTCTTCCTACAGCATAAAAAAATCCTGTTTCTCTCTAAAAGCAGATTTTTACATTCAAAAGAAACACCTCTTTAGCATTCAGAGACAATATTGTCCTGAGTTTCCCAAAATATAAATCATGAACAGAAATAATATTACCGCTTTTGTCATCATCTTTTTCATTCTCAGCCTAAGTACATCGTTACCTATCCTAAAAGCACAGTGCCCTTTAAGTAATTTCCCTTATTCAGGATTTTGATACAGTTAACACTCCCGATTTTCCCTGTGGATGGAAGGTCACGAATACCAACAGTGATTCTTAGGAATGGGAAACATTTGGGACAAGTGCCAATAGTTCACCCAATGCAGATACGTTGGAATTCAAACCTTGTAATGGATGATTGCTTTTTTACACCAGAGTTACATCTACAAATTGGCACAACTTATGAATTAACCTCTACTATAAAGCGCTTGATGCGTAATTACCTGAAAGTCTTGAGGTGCTATGCGGCATAGGACAAAATGCAGGTAACATGACGGATACATTGTTCCGTGAAGATAGTGCCACCAATACATCCTATCAAAGTGCAACTAAACAGTTCACACCCTATAGTTCAGGTTCTTATTATATCGGATTTCACGGCTATAGCGCACCTGATAAGTCCCGTTTGTTCATTGATGATGTAGAAATCCAAAGGATATCGCAGAAGTGTCCTATGCCCTTCAAATCTTACATCCTCCAACTATCCTTCTTCAACGGCAGACATTAGCTGGTCGACAACTTCTTCAAATGATTTACAAATAGAATATGGGCCAGGTGGTTTTACACTTGGTACGGGTACCAGGATCAGCGGGGTTAGTTCCTCTTCTTATACATTAACCGGTTTATTACTTGATACCACTTATGACGTGTATGTTCGCCAGCTTTGCAGCCAGGATACAAGTAATTTCCAGGGCCCTGAAACTTTTGTTTTGAACGATAGTTGTAGTACCGCAGTGCCAGGTGTCTGCAATTCAACAATTAACGGCACCACAAATGGAGCAACTGCCGAAATTGTGGTTTGCGTACCTATTTAATGAAATTAAGATAGCCACTCCCGATGATTTAAATCGGAAGTGGCTAAAAATCTGGTGCTATTCACAAACAGCCACCTGTTCCACGCTCCAGGCCTCCGGTTTGGCGGCAAACAACTGCTTGGTCTCGGCCCACGTTTCCCGGAAAAGGGCCGATTGGCGGTAAGCGGCCAGCGCCTCGTCATCGCGCCAGTAGCTGTACGTAAAAAACACGTTGGTCTGCGAGCGGTCCTGCCAAAGCTCCAGGTGCTCGCACCCGTCAAATGCCCTGATCTTATCCTTCTGCTGCTGAAAAAGCTCCTTGAACGTGGCCACATGCTCCGGAGCAAACGTCATTTTCACAATGCGGATGATCATGTGAAGTCGATTTGCACAGTATCGTTGACACTGAGGCCCAGCAAGCTGCTCGCTTTCCCCTTTTTGATGGCAATCTCCAGGTAACCGGACGTGTTAAACATGCACAGAACCTCGCCTTCAAGCGCCTCGCAGTAGTTGCCATTCAGTTTCTCAATCGTATCGCGGCCGCGATAGGTAAGCACAAAGTTGCGCCCCTGTGCCACCGTATTGAACAACTCCCGGTCGATATTGGTAATGGCGTTTTCAAAAGCATCGATATGGATAATCGTGCCCCTGATCATCGATTCCTGGCGGACAGGTTGGAGGGAGGTCCTCCTGGCCAGGTTCGTCACTTTCTCACCGAACTGAAACACATCCTGTGAACTTGCCAGTTGGCAGGCTGTTCCAACAAGGTAGTCCT
>PXTV01000051.1:10725-11506 GCA_003022985.1 Bacteroidetes bacterium SW_11_45_7
GCCGTTGCGCCATCGATCAGTTCTGCCGCCTGTTGAGGCGTCTCGTGAAAGGCCAGGGAGAAAATGCCGTTGTCGGGGCCAATAAAGAAGTGGCCGTTGCGTTCCAGGGCTATATAGCGGGATGATACCGCTTCAAAGGATTCCACGCTAACCAGGTGCACCGTATTGGCCGGGAATTGGGCATAGGCATTGTGCAGTGTAAAAGCAGCTTCATTGATATTGAACGAGGAAACCTGGTGCGTAATGTCGATAATTTGGGCTTGCGGACATTGGCGCAGGATGGTTCCCTTTAAGGAAGCAACATAGTGATCGCGCAGCCCGAAATCCGTTGTGAGTGTGAATACTGGCATTACGGTGAACAGCGATTTTTCCTAACTTTACGCCAAAAATAAGAGAAAATTTGACCGAAGTTACCATCGATATCGAGGGCATTAACCCTGTTGAATTTTTCGGGGTTAAAAATGCCAAGCTCAACATGCTGAAGAAGGCCTTTCCCCACCTTAAAATTCTTGCCCGGGGCAACAAAATCAAGATAGCAGGGAACGAACAGGATATCGATCATTTCAAGCAGAAGGTTGACACCATGCTCCAGTTGCTGGAGAAGTACGGCCATTTGACGGATGAGAATGTGGAAGACCTGTTGGCCGATGCTGATCCGCTCGACCTCGACATACCCGGCATGGCAGAAGATGCGATCGTGTACGGGCCGGGCGGGAACGTGATCCGCGCCAGGACGCCCAACCAGAAAAAACTCGTTGAAGAGGCGGCTACTAACGACATC
>PXTV01000052.1 GCA_003022985.1 Bacteroidetes bacterium SW_11_45_7
GAAGCACATCACCCTTGACGAAATCGGCAGACGGCTGGCACTGGGTACATTCAAGGAACTGAATATTATCGTAAAGGCTGATTATGACGGTTCTGTAGAAGCACTTGCTGACTCGCTCCTCAAGCTTACACGTGAGGAAATTCAAGTGAATGTAATTCACAAAGGCGTGGGGCAAATTACAGAATCGGACGTGCTTCTGGCCTCTGCCTCCGATGCTATTATCATCGGTTTCCAGGTTCGCCCTTCCGCTGGTGCACGTAAGGTGGCTGAACGGGAGAACATCGAAATCCGCCTCTATTCTGTCATCTACGATGCCATTGACGAGGTGAAGACAGCCATGGAAGGCATGTTGGAGCCAAAACTTGAAGAGAAAATTGTTGGGAATGCAGAAGTTCGGGAAACATTTAAGGTTAAGAAGATCGGCACTGTGGCCGGTTGTTATTTGACAGATGGTAAGATTACGCGTAATAGCAACATCCGTGTGATTCGTGATGGCATTGTCCAGTTCACGGGCGAACTCGCCTCCCTGAAACGTTTCAAGGAAGATGTAAAAGAGGTGAAAAATGGCTATGAATGCGGTCTGAATATCAAGGGTTACAATGACATCCAGGCAGGCGATGAATTAGAAGCGTTTGAAGAAGTAGAAGTCAAGCGGGAACTCTAACACTCTCCACCAGTCAACTACTTTTATCACCACTTAGATCCGCAACTGTCTTAGCTTAGTTGCGGATTTTTTATTCCCTTATAACCTGAATCTCGCCATTCTGAATTTTGATGATCCGGGAGGGGCGGGAGTTCATTTGTTCTTCCTGACGGTAGTTGACAATAAAGTCGACCTGTTCCTTAATCGCATTAGGTACTGAAGCAAAATCACCTGCAATTGACCGGCCGCTTATATTGGCAGAAGTTGAGACAATAGGTTTATCCAGTTCTGCAATCAAGTTTTGACAAAACGGTTCATTCACAACGCGGATGGCCACTGTTCGGTCACTTGCGTATATTGACGCAGCCATTCCTCTAACAGCTTCATAAATGACCGTCAGAGGCCGCGTAGTGCTTTCAATTGCAGTTAGCGCTTCTGTTGGTACATGATCAACATAACGTTTCAATTGCTCCATATCTTTCATGAGAACAATGAAGCTTTTCTCTTGCTCACGGCCCTTTATATCACGTATCAGTTCTGCTGCTTTTTGATTAAAAGCATCACAACCAATGCCCCAAATCGTGTCGGTAGGATACAAAATCACGCCTCCTTTACGTATTACTTTGGCTGCTTGTTGAGCTTCATATTGAACTGTGTCCGTCATGAGGATGCAATTTCTTCTTGTAGAGGGTCCATTAATTGTTGGGGGTCGATGGAAGTGGCACAACGGAAATGGCTTTCCGGACAAGCTTTGTAACCATGCAACCCACAAGGGCGACAATAAAGATCGTCAATAGGTGTTTCTACTACCCATGAATGATCACTAAGGGGGCCAAAGACAAAACGCGGCACGGTTGAACAAAAGACAGCAGTGGTTGGAGCGTTCATAGCAGAAGCTATGTGAAGAGGTGCTGAATCGTTGACGTAATTCATAAGCGCTCCTTGCATTAGGGCCGCAGATTGGAGGAATGTGAGCTTACCGGAAAGATTGTCAACTCTTGTATTGGATTGAGCTTTTGCGTCAATGGTTTGACATAAGGGACGATCCTCAGGCCCACCAAACAAGTACACTTGGTAATGGGCGGGAATTTGGTTGATGAGCGCCACCCATTTTTGGACTGGCAGTTGCTTTGTCAACCATATACTTGCAGGAGCTTGAGGATAGAGCTTAGGTCTCACAAACGCTTGATCTGTTAAATCATGAACGAGATGTAAATTGCGCTCAACCTCATGTGTCCCCTCTCCTATCTTATGAGATACCTTGCGGGTAAAAAAATAGGCAAGCGGGTTTTTATCAAAACCGATTTTATCTTTAGCCGTGGAAAAAGCAGTTAAAAGGCCTGAAGAAGCAAACCTGTGCAAATTCACAACACATGTGTATGCATTTTGACGGATTTGGCGGATCAATCTAAAAAAATTGCTGTATTTGCCCCTTTGCTTGCTCCATGTTAGCACCTCATCTATGGAAGGATGGCTGGCTACTAAAGGCTCGTGTCCTTTCCGTACAAGAAAATCGATTCGGGCATTTGGATAATGGGAGCGCAATTTCTCCAGAACAGGGGTGGCAAGGATTACATCACCTATAAATGCTGTTTGAATAACAAGAAAACGTGTCATTTTACTTTATTCATCAACGAAATTATCTTTTCTTAGTATATTAAGCAATTTACATCAAGTAATTTACTAAACATGGGATGGCATGAAACGCTAATTTTGTCAGTAGCAATAAGGCGAATAGAGTCGTATTATGAATCATGTTTCTGCCGTGATCATCACGTATAATGAGGAACGCAACATTTTGCGGTGCCTCGATTCCCTGTTGCCTGTTGCAGATGATATTGTGGTTGTTGATTCCTATAGCACAGACAAGACCCCTCAAATCGTTGAATCAAAAGGCGTGCGTATTGTTCAGCATCCGTTTGAAGGGCACATTGAACAAAAAAACCGGGCCATCACTCAGGCAAAGCATCCGTTTGTTCTTTCACTGGATGCTGATGAAGCTTTGGATAAGGATCTTCAACAAGCCATATTGGAGGTCAAAAAAAGTGGTAACGCAGATGGCTATTATCTCAACCGTTTAACCAATTACTGCGGCACCTGGATATGGCATGGCAACTGGTATCCTGATCCCAAGCTGCGCTTGTGGGATAGCCGGAAAGGAAAATGGGGCGGAGTGAACCCCCACGACACCTTTATCATGGAAAAGGATAGCAAAATTTCGCAACTATCCGGACACTTACTTCATTACAGCTTTTCTACGTTTGCCGAGCATCGCCAACAAATCCATCATTTTGCAGATATTGCAAGCCGTGCAGCATTTGAACGCGGAAAACGATCGTCTCCCTTTCACATCCTTCTTAGCCCAACCGTTCGATTTTTGAAGGGCTATTTGCTGAAACGGGGCTTTTTAGATGGTAAGGCCGGCTGGCAAATCGCTCTGTGGTCGGCTTATGCCAAATATCTCAAGTATCGCAACCTTCAACGCTTGTGGCATGCCAACCGAGCCGCTTAAAGTTCTTCACATATCCAACGCTACAACCTGGCGCGGGGGCGAACAGCAAATTGCCTATATAGTAGAGGAATTGGCTAAGCATGGCGTTGAACAGATGATGGTAGTGGCCCACAACAGTAGAATGGAGGATTATTGCCACAAGAAAGGGGTCAGCCATGTAGCCGTTACAAAAAGATGGTCAGTTGACCCGGGTGTAGCCAAACAAATAGCCACGGCAGCTCGTCAATTCAAGCCTCATTTCCTTCATGCCCACGATGCCCAGGCTCACACTTCATGCCTTTTAGCCCGCCTTCTTTTCAGCTGCCAAACTCCTCTCATTCTGCATCGCAGAGTCGATTTTCCAATAGGCAAAACACTTTTGAGCCGTTATAAGTACAACCATCCCCAATTAGTGAGAATGATCTGTGTCAGTGAGGCCATCAAACAAGTTGTAGGGCCGGTTATCCAAGATAAAAACAAGCTCACAGTGGTCCATTCGGGGGTTGATCCTGATAAATTCAACAAAAGGCCCGAGCATCGCTTGCGGCAAGAATTCGCTATTCCATCCGATTGTAAGTTAGTTGGCAATAGTGCTGCACTAACAGGCCACAAGGACTACTACACATTTTTGCGCACTGCCAGGAACATCATCAAACAACAGCCAAAAACCTACTTTTTCATTATGGGCAATGGTGAGTTATATGATGATTTAATTCATTATCGCAACCAATTAGGGTTAATAGAATCTGTGATATTTACGGGTTTTCGGGATGATATTCACCAAGTTCTCCCGGAATTGGATGTATTGTTATTTACCTCAGAGATGGAAGGGCTTGGGACTACGGTTTTGGATGCTTATGCAGCAGGTGTGCCGGTTGTTGCTACACGCGCTGGCGGTATACCCGAAATGGTAGAAGAAGGCAAAACTGCTCTCTTAGCTGATGTCAAGGACGCTGAAGGATTGGCGTCTCACGTATTGCGCGTTTTAGAAGAGCCAGAAGTGAGCAACCAACTTATCGCTAATGGGTATCGAATCCTTCAGCATTTCACAAAAGAGCAAATGGCTAAGCGGCTTCTTTCAGTTTATCAAACTGTTGCACAGTGAAACGAAGAGACGCCCGCATTAATGGTTTGATAAGAAGCAATTATTGGATGTGTCACTCTTTTTTGGCTTCATCTTTCTTACCGAAAGCTGGCTGCTTGAGTAGGAATAACAAGAAAAGCAGGTAAAACCCTGTGCCAAGTTGCACTTCAAGTACCGGCTCGGTCATGAACGAAGACAGCACGATCAAATTGAAAGAGAGGAAAAGCGGATCGCGATAATGACGATTTGTCAGGATAGGGATGAGTATGGCCCATAAAAACAATCCAAGCCCTATAATACCAGTCCCTGCAAATACAATGACGAACTGATTATGAGGTATCATCATATCATCTTCAGGTAATTTTGGCATCTCCTTTTTGTAGGTTTCTTGAACCTGGCTCTTCATATCCCCGTAGCCCACACCTATAAGCGGTTGTTGCAACCCCGCTTTTATTCCCATTTGAATGGAGTGGATGCGTCTGGAATCCGATAAATTTTCCACCTTGTCGTAGTAATAATACTGTTGCAAGTCGTAAAACATGTATTTGATTTTATTCTGCAACGTGGGCATTGTCAAGTAAGCCAGAATGGGTAATGCTAACAATATTCCAAACAACAAGCCGCCAAAGAGGTATCGTTTGTAAGATAGCATCAGAAAAATCACGTACACAAAAAGAACAATATAAGCTGCAAGTATCCCACTTCGTACCGCCATGAGATGGAGGAAAAGGAACAGGAAAATCGAAAAGCCCAAAAGGATCATGGGTTCGCTTTTGATAAACAGATAAATTTTCTTTATGTAACAATTGAGGCCGATTGCAATACAGAATGCGAGCATTAAACTGTAACGGATGTGGTGAAAGGGGGTTGGAATAACATTGGCCATCTTGTATGATGTTGCAATTTCCTCAACATTACCCACATAGATGGCAATAACGCTCAACGTACTTAGAACCATGATACCGAAAAAAGCATAAAGGGCAATGTAGAACGTTCGTTTACTGAAAGGCCTGATGAAAGCAAAAGCAAAAGGCAATACCAAAAACGGTATTTTGATGCGGAGACGAGCCAGCCAATATTGGAGATCAGAGGAGTAGAGGCCACTTAGCAGGACGATAAAAAAGACAAGTGTAATGCTTACATAAAGGGGGGAGGAAAGAAAGGCACGAAGATTGTGTTGAAAACGGGTGTGCAATACGGCATTGGCTACAAGGAGAATCATGCCAATGCTGATGAGAACCCTTGACAAGAAGAAGCCGGCCAAACTAATGAAAAGGGCAAAAACAACAACCCATTGACGGTCGATTTGTTGCAAATAGTGAATATTTATTTTGACCTGTTAAAATGGCCCTGAAACTATATTACAAAGGAACAAAACAAATTTTTTAACTTTAAGCCGATGGCCGACAATCGTAAAAAATTATCAAAGGAGAAGAAACAACAGATTTTCGAAAATGAGTTTCTTCCTCATATTGACGCGCTCTACAATTTTGCATTCCACTTAACATATAACGAAGTGGATGCAAATGATTTAGTGCAGGAGACGTATCTGAAAGCCTTTCGTTTCATCGAATCCTACGATGAAGGAACAAATGCAAAAGCATGGCTGTTCAAAATTCTGAAGAACGCTTTCATTAATGAATACAGAAAGCGTGTTAAGCAGCCGACAAAAGTTGATTATGAAGAGATCATCAACTATCATGAAAGTGAAGAAGAGACTCATCTTGGTAGTTTAGACCTACGGCAGGAGGTTTTTCAGGGAATGATCGGTGATGAAGTGACCAAGTCACTCAATGCACTTCCTGTAGATTTTAGAACAGCCGTCCTTCTTTGCGATGTAGAAGGCTTTACTTATGAAGAAATAGCAAAAATTGTTGATATTCCCATAGGCACCGTTCGCTCTCGTTTACACAGAGCACGCAATATGCTCAAGGATATGCTTAAGGAATACGCCCAAAAGCGCGGCTACGAAGACACAGAAGAATCGGAATCAGAACAAGAAAACCAAAACCCTAAGGACAATGAATCCGAATGATCACACGTGTACCAACCTCCTCCGCAAAGTTGAATTAGCTCTTGATGGAGAGCTTACCCATGATGAAGAAAAGCAACTCTTCAATGATCTGGAGCAAAATCCCTGGTGTTTTGACGTTTATGACATTGAGAAGTGCTTTAAGCAGTTTCTTACCGAAAAAATCGAGCGGAAGAGGATAGATGAAAGCACTATTAAATGTATCCGTGAGCGTATTCAAACGGAAGGAGAAGCGATTGAAGGCAATCGCTAATCGCGCCAACGATCAGGGCATCTGAATGGCTGCTATTCAATCGCTTATAGAGGGCGTCAAAAAAGGTGATCAGCGGGCATTGGCCCGCTCTATTACCATTATTGAAAATGAGCTCAACGGTGATGATGACCTCCTCCAATCCTTAACATTTCACAGGGATATCCCT
>PXTV01000053.1:0-1934 GCA_003022985.1 Bacteroidetes bacterium SW_11_45_7
GACCTATACCTGATCATGTGAAGTTTGTCGATGGCGGTTTGATCGCCAATTTCCCCATCGATGCCTTTCACGTTCAGAAAGTGCCACGTTTACCGAGTTTCGGAATTAAACTTGGTATGAAACGGAATCAGCCTAATGAAAGTTATACCCTCGGGCATTTTGCCAACGATATGATCAGTGCTATGCGGCAAGTCCATCATTACGAATTTCTGATGAATAACAGGGATTACGAACACCTAATACAATCGGTGGATGTTGGCGATCATAATTGGTATAATTTCGCTATAAGCAACGAGGATAAAATCGACCTCTTTATCCGCGGTGCAAAAGCGGCAGATGAGTTTTTGCGAAAATTCAATTGGCACGAGTACAAGGCGCTGAGGCGCGAAATTGTTGGTGGCCGATAAAGATGGTGAGTTTCGTTAATTTTAAGAGAAAACTGAATGCTATGGCATCTCACCTTTCACAAAATTTACTGCTTGTAATATTGATGTTGATTGTGGCTGTTAACAGTAGCCATCCCCAAACCTCATCTGCTGCTATAATCGATGCCAAACAAATTAAAAGGGCGAAAAATGAACAGGTGGCGGCACCTCAACAACAGGACGAGAGAGCGATCCATATCAAAAACAAGGATAAACTACCGAGTGACCTGCAAACCCAACTTGAGCAGTTAGCAAGGAATCAGGGAAAGGAGTACCCAAAAACCGGAGAGGATACCACCTCCAATGCAATTTTGCAAATCCACAAAGCTCATTTACTTATCGATCAAACCGGAACAATCGTAGCTGCTAAAGTTGAAGGTGGCACGGCCTTATCCCGGTTTGTCTTTCTCAGGGATCATTGCTTAAAAGAAAGCTATTCGGAACCGATGGGAGACGTTAGGTACGGCTATCTCAAGAAAGAGGGGTCAGCCAGGACAAAAGCCCTGAAGGCCGGTGGTGAGCAAGTCGAAGTACTGGATGTGACGTTTCTGGACTGATTTGTTAAAGTGAATAAATAAATAGGAGTTTTTAGACAATGATCCCCTCATTCGTGAGCAAAGGCATCTAACTCCGCTTCCCGGTTGTATTCGCCATATTGGATTCGCGGATAGCTATCATTCGGGATGATCTTGTATTGTTTCAGGAAGGAGATTATTCCCCTCTTGTTCCCGAAGTCCATCTTGTACCAGTCGAACAAAGGGGTAATGGTCACGGTATTTTCTTCATTATGAAAGGGGACTGTTGACTCCGGAAAGACTTCTGTAGCAAGATCCAACTGATCATCCAGCTTATCAACCCCGTAAAACCGGATGGGCGGGCAGCTTGCGGCCCCGCAATTCAGCGCAAAATGAATGCGGGGGTCCACTTCCGTCACCCTTAGTGTTTTCTCAAACCTTCTCACATATGGTTTGGGCAAATAACCCTTTGCCCACCGGATTTTCGAATGATGCAGCATGCCGTGCTCTATATCGTTCGAGCTGAACCATCTGTAACCGTGGACAGCACTTTGCCACGCAGGTACGTATCTAAAAACGAATTCAGGGAAACAATTGAAGAGGGCACAATATCGAGTTGGGCTCCTTTTAATTTTCCTGACAGGGCTTCTCCGGTAAGCTGCTGCCACCAGCTTTGTGTTTGCCTGTCCCACATCACAAGGTCGCTCTTGCGCAGCATCCCCGATACACCAAAATCGAGCATGTACTCCTTACCTTTATAAGTCAGTTTGCGGTTGAAAACGATGGCCGAGTTGCAGAGGGGACAGTAGGTGACAGTTAGCTTTTTGCCGCCAATCTTGTCGTTCACACTTTCGTGGTACATCAAAATGCTTAGCGGATACGCCTTGGCTTCCCCATTTACTTGCAGTGAAATGACCGGCTCCTCTTCATCCAGTAACTCTTTGGCTTTTTCTTCTCGCCAAAAAACCGGCCTGTCGATTGGCGGGATCCCAAC
>PXTV01000053.1:1953-8004 GCA_003022985.1 Bacteroidetes bacterium SW_11_45_7
TGAACTCGTTTAAAGGCACTTTGCTTTTGCTTTTATCGGTTTCCCATTCCTGCTGCACATTGTGCGGGTTGTGTTTGGACATTGAGCGATGAAACCACGAGCAACAAAGAAAGGAGCAGCAATAAAGGGCGTAAGTGCATCATACATTACTTTTTTAATCGAATCCTGTTATGCCGAGTTTTTGGCGAAGTGTCGAGTCCTGTAAGCCGTTCTTTGTCCAGTAATCGGTCACAACAGTATTTGTTCGCTTGCCGCGTGTTGTGATTTCCCGGGCATCGCTGCCAAAACCGCTTTTGTAAGTTTCCTCCCAACCCTGAATGCGATGGGGTTCTGCTTCTTCAAAAACAATAGCAAGCGTTCTGTTGAGCTCTTTATAGAAGATTTTGTAAACCTTCAGGTCATTGCCGCTGAACACATCCCCCTTGTAGGCCTCCATCCGTGCATTGGCTTTCAACGGCTTTAACTCAATATGCTTGAGGCGGTCGAACATTGTACCCGGGATGACCTTGATCTCGCCTGTTGGTAGCGTATTGGGAGCAATGCGTAAGCGAGTCCATATCTCGTCTTCCAGCAAGGCGGGCTTGAGGGAGCGGTCTTCCCGCACCTCGTCCTGGAAATACGAGTGGCCTGTCAGTTGGTAGTTATCATTGCGGAAGTTGAGTTGAAAGTAGGAATGACCGCACCAGTCCTGGCTGGATGTTGATACTTTTAGAGTACGCGGGTATTTAGCCAGTTCAACAGGTGTGAAGATGGAGGACATCATCGAGTAGTCGTACATCCCCGTGGCGAACCGCCTCAGGAAGTTGAGCTTGAGCACGGAGGTCGTTTTGCTCTCATCGCCTTGCTCGTACTTCACCTGTTTGTCTGTGAAGAAGTCCTCTGTGACAAAAACCATCACTGCCTCACCCTTTCGTTGCTGCCCGTAACGGCCTTGCGTTAATTCAAAACGGTTGAGTTCTGCCTTACCCTGGTACCAATAATCCTTGAAGGCTTGTGAAGGTTGAAAATCAGCATGGATATCGCCCCCCTTTGCCTGCTCGGTTGTTGTGCCTTCCGGTCCTTTGGATGAGCAGGCCATGAATAGCAACACTGCAATAATAATTGTACTGGAGTATCTCATGATTGTTTTTTGGGAAAGGTACGATTCCCTGCTCTCTTCTGTTATTCGTCTGATATGTTGGCTAATATGAACACCACAAATATTAGGGAAGGGGCAGTAGAGAAATGTCAACGTTAAGACACGGGCGGGACAAAACGGTGGAGAAGAGCCAGGGTTGATTCCCGCTACCAGGTAAAAAATGACCGTAGCATACAACTACGGCCTTTTGGAAAGGAAACGAAAAAGGAAGTCCGGGAATTGGCATGGCGGGTTCCCGGCTTATTTCACCATCTTGCTGATCTTCTTGAACGTATCAGTACCCGCCAATTCCAGCATCTGGAAGAGGATCATTTCGGTTGATGCGATAAACGCGCCCGATTGCCGCATCCGTTCAATGCCGATTTGCTTGTTTTCGGCTGTACGGGATGATACGCCATCCGCTACAACGTGCACATCATAGCCAGCGTCCATAGCCCCAAGGGCTGTTTTTGTTACGCAGATATGGGATTCAATGCCAAAGAGCACAAGCGTATTGGCATCGAGCCGTTTCAGGTGGTCCATGAATTGATCGGAATCGGTACAGCTAAAGGCCACTTTCTCCACATAGGTGCCTGTAGAGGGCACCTGTATATCCTGAACAGTATGGCCCAATCCTTTGGGGTATTGCTCGGTGACGATAATCGGTGATTCCAGCAAATAAGCTGACTCCAAAAGGGTGTTTGCATTGTCAACAATGCGCTGATTATCATGAATGTGGGGAAATAACTTGTCTTGCACATCCACAAGCACAAATGCAGTAGTACGGGGGTTAGGTATGCCTAAACTTGCCATAGTAGTTCTTTTTTGGTTAAAATTGAGCGTACAATTTAGAAAAAGCCAACGTCATTCTCAAAAACTATCTCATAATCGTCTCCTAAAAAGGTGATAGAATAATACGGTTACTGGTTCCAATGGTTGTGGGTACAAAAATGCGGCCAAAGCCGCTATCGTTAATTGATTGTTACCCGTTGGCTGAAGCCAACGGCAATGAATATTGAAAAAACCAGGCATCAACAATTGCCGTCAGCTTTAGCTGACGGGTTCAAAAGCACGTAGAACAGTGGCTTTAGCCACATTGTTGTCAGGAACCTCTGACCGCGTTACTCTAAAAGGTGAAATACGAAATTTGAATTAGCATTAATTTTGAACTATCTTATGGTAAAAGATGAAACCATGCTCAAACGCATTTTCTTATCAATCTCTTTGAGTTTATTATTCGTTCCTTCATTCGCTCAAAACACTGGCGATCTTGTCTTCTTTACTCCTGAGGGCGGGTCATTCTGGGTAATCCTCAATGGCGTCCGGCAAAATGAGCAACCGCAAACTAACGTGCGCATCGAAGGAGTGCGGGGTGACTTTTATCGTCTCAAAGTAATTTTTGCTGATGATGAGTTCGAAGCTATTGATAAAAATATTATGGGTAAGCGGGGGAAGGTTGTAACTTACCGGATTCGCCAAACTGGCGATAACGATGACGGTTCACCCCGTTATAAGGTCCAATACAAGACAGAAGCACCCTTAATTCGCAACAAAGTTGACAAAGATCAAAATGTCATTCGTCATCGCAGGGCAGAAGTGGAAGGACAACAGGTCACCATCACGCAGCAAACGACCACCCATCAACACCATCACAGTTCTCACGGTCATGATGTCCATCAAGGTGACTACGGCATGGGCGCTCATATGGATGGCGGTGCGCATCACCACAGCGATGGCTCCCATTCAACCACAACCACTACGACCACAACCACTACAACGAATGTCTCGGGCACATCTAACACTAACCAGGATCCTATGCCCGGCTATAAGGGGCCTACAGGTTGCAAGTATCCGATGGCAGACGATCAATTCAAGGATGCCAAGCGCTCTATTGAGGAGAAATCGTTTTCCGACAGTAAGCTCAAAACAGCCAAGCAGGTGGCCCGGAGCAACTGCCTGAAGGCAGCTCAGGTAAAATCGATTACAGAAGTTTTCGGGTTTGAGGACACCCGTTTATCGTTTGCCAAGTTCGCCTATGAGCACACCTATGATGCAGGCAATTATTACAAGGTGAACGATGCATTTGATTTCGAATCGTCAATCGAGGAATTGAATAAGTACATCGATAACTGAGGGGAACTTGTCAGGGTTGGGTCAGTATCTATTACCGAGGTTGGGGTATTCATGATGGGGGGATAAAAAAGGCGCCTCAATTTGCAAGAGACGCCTTTTGAAGAACTTGCGCGATCAATGCATTCTTTAGGCAGAAAACGAACTGCCACAGCCACAGGTTGAATCAGCGTTCGGATTGTTGAATACGAAACCGCGGTCGTTCAAACCATCCTGATAGTCGATTTCCGTCCCCTGCAGGTACATCTCGTGTAGTTGCTTGACGATGACATTCACGCCATCGAAATCGTACACTTTATCATCTTCCTGCTTCTCATCGAAGTCCAGCACGTAGGAAAAGCCGGCACAACCGCCCCCGGTAACGCCAACGCGAAGATATTTTTCACCAGAGCCGTTTTCATTCATAAGACGCTTGACTTCATTAATAGCCCCCTCAGTTAATTGGATGGGGCTTTCTTGTATAGTTGCTTGCTCAGTACTCATAAGCTAAATCTATTTTTCTAATGGCTCAACAAATATAATCCAGAACCAGTTTTTTCTGGTATTGATCGTACTAAAATCCACCTTCTTCATAGAAGGGTAACGACTATCGTTCAAGAATGCGTACTTCGGTTCGTCTGTTTTGCTGCCGCCCCTCGGGCGTATCATTGGTGGCAATGGGGTCTGATTCACCGTAGCCCTTAGCCCGCAGCCGTTGTTCGTCAATACCGTTTTCCAGAAGGTAGTTTTTAACAACCCGGGCTCTTTCCTGCGACAGTTGTTTGTTATCCTGCTTATTGCCCACATTATCCGTATGGCCGGCAATCTCGATTTTGACAGAAGGTTTGTTTTTCAGATAAGCCACCAACTCATCCAACCGATCATAGGAAGACCTGCGGAGCTCAGCTTTTCCGCTCTCAAAGTGAACGTCTTCCAGTTCAAATGTTGTCGGGGGTTCAATTTGAATCTTGAACTCACTTGTTATTCGCCCTCGCCTTGATGGAATCTGAAAATCTTTGTAGCTGTAGGTTTCATCAAATGCCTTGTATTTGATCTCATAGGTTCTGCCCTCGGGCAATAAAATGCTAAATGTGCCATCCCGGTTGGATTCACCCCGGAATGTCGTTCCTCCTTCTTTGCTTGTAAAGAGCACGGTGATGCCTTTGTGCGCCTTGCCATCGAAATTGGTCACGCTCACTGTCATGAGCGCAGAATCTTGGGTAGCACTTAGCTCCTGACTTTGGGCTGGGACAGCAACAAACAGAGCCAGTAAAAGCGCTGAAAAAGTCAGAAACCATCTTGTAATGATGAAATTAGCCATGCCTGTTATCATTTCATTCGTTCTTCAATCTGTTAAAGTAATAAGTCAAGTTTGGTATACAGGGAAGCCTTCCCTTTCCATAACACGCTTCGCTTGATTGAGATGCCTGTGATCGTGCTGAATCATAACGACAAAGGCCTCACCAAGTTGTAATCGTAGTAAACGAAAAAATGGCGATGAAACCTTAACTGAAAGGTCATGTGCTGAAGCTTGCTCCCCCAGATTTTCGATATCATCCTGTTGCTTTAGAAATCGCTCGATGATGCCGGGATCAACCTGGCTGGTTTGCGGCCTTATGGCAGATAATTGAAGGGCTTTTGGTTCTCAATTGATGGGGCTGATGTCAGTTTTTGCTCAATAACTTGTGAATAGGAGCGATTCGCTTTCAGTAAATGATCCAGGCATTGCCCAACCGACCATTCTTTCCGGGAGGGTTGCCAATTTAATTGCTCGGTAGACAATGGGGCGAGCTCCGATTGCACAAATTCGCGAATGTGTGGTATTTCTTCACGGACGTAATCGATTGGATAAGTGGGTAACATGCAGTAGAAAGTATGGTGAGGTCATGCAATAACAGCTAACAAGACTAAAGTAACTCTTTGGACGTCATTTGATATTTTAAATCTCTCAAGAAATCAAAACTAATCAAAAACCAGCCTGTCGGAATTTGGTAGTTTTGCACTTGTGATCTGAGTGAAGTGTAACGCTCATTCTTAGATGTGTCGATGGCGTATTTCACTCTTAAAAGTGCGAATGACGTACTTACTCATATTTTAAGTAAAAAATTTGTTATGAATCTACGAACACTTGCCATTGCAGCCATTTCACTGACAATTTTTAGTTCCTGTTCGCTTTTTAAGCAGACTGAGCAAACAACAACTGCAGAACAAGATACTGTTACCAAAACAATGGACACGGTGACGGTTGAAGGCAACCGCAATTACAGAGCCTCAGCTACGCGGATTAACGATTTAAAACACACAAAACTGCGCGTATCCTTTGATTGGCAGAATCAGTATTTATACGGCCGGGCAACCATTACCCTCACACCACACTTCTATCCAACCGATTCCCTCAAACTTGATGCAAAAGGGTTCAATTTGGACACGGTAGCATTGATGACCGATGAAGGGAAGAAGTTGCTGGATTACGAGTACGACAGCTTGAACATTCATATCGATTTACCGCGCACCTACACAAAAGACGAATCCTACAAGGTCTATGTTCGCTACACGGCCAAACCGGAGCAATTGCCGGAAAATAAGGGAGGGGCGATCTCGGGCGACAAAGGATTGTACTTTATCGACCCGCTGAATGAAAACCCCGATAAACCCCGCCAACTTTGGACACAGGGGGAGACAGAGGCCTCTTCTTGCTGGTTCCCCACTATGGATAAACCCAATCAAAGGACAAGCCAGGAAATTTACATGACAGTGGCTGATAGTTTTACAACGCTTTCCAATGGTGAACTTGTGAGCGCTACTGAACATGATGATGGCACCCG
>PXTV01000054.1 GCA_003022985.1 Bacteroidetes bacterium SW_11_45_7
TATCGAAAGAGGTTATTGCCAACTGTTTCAAGATAGCAAAAGAACATGGCGCGGCAATACCGGTGGTGCCACTGAAGGAGTCGATCCGGACAATTGATGATAACGGCACGAGTAAAGCAGTGGAAAGGGATCAATTCAGGATCGTTCAAACCCCGCAATGCTTTGAATGGACTATTCTCAAAAGGGCCTATGAACAACCCTGTGATCCTTCGATCACTGACGATGCCGCATTAGTGGAAAAAATGGGCCAAGAGATTTACTGCGTTGAGGGGAATAATGAAAACAGGAAAATAACGGGCACAGAAGATTGGGAGATAGCCAAAGTGCTCCTGAACAAAGCCCACCAAAAGGATTAAGGGAATTGACAGGTATGCCTTAGCAATCACAATGAGAGAGGGACAAGCTTGTTACCGATACCTGTCAGTACTCATCTTCATTGAAGAAGAAATCCTCATGTGTCGGGTAATCGGGCCAAATATCCTCGATTCCCTCGTAGGTTTCGCCTTCTTCTTCCAATTCCTGCAAATTCTCAATGACTTCGATCGGTGCTCCAGAACGGATGGCATAATCGATAAGCTCATCCTTTGTTGCAGGCCACGGAGCATCTTCTAAGTATGAAGCTAATTCTAACGTCCAATACATATATCTGAAAATGAAATTGTTTCCTGTTTCACAAATATAGAACGATTGTTGATCTAACCAAATTTGTTGAGGTCTTTCTCTTCAATCTACTTAAAATTTCAGTTTTGGTCAATCCTTGTTTTGTCTTGGCTGCCACGGCACTTCCTCAACTCCCAAATCGTGCGAAATTTTTCTTGCCAATACAAACAAGTAATCGCTCAAACGATTCAAATATTTTACTACCAGAACATTCACAACCTCGTGTCTTGCAAGTTCCACAACGTGCCGCTCAGCCCTTCTGCAAACGCAACGTGCCACATGGCAAAACGAGTTCGCCTGATGTCCGCCCGGTAACACAAAATTTTTCAATTCGGGTAGACCTTCGTTCATGCGGTCCATTTCGTTTTCCAAAAGCTCAACATCCTCATCCTTCAAATCGGGCGTGCTCATTTTTGAATGCTCGGGATCAGAAGCGAGACTCGCTCCTGTTGTAAACAAACGATCCTGTATTTTGCTGAGTATGTGCTGTTCCGGCCCGGTTATAAAAGTCCTTATTAATCCGATATACGCATTTAGCTCATCAACTGTTCCATAAGCCTCTATGCGTAAATGATATTTGGGAACCATTGTCCCTCCTATGAGCGATGTATCCCCTTCATCGCCTTTTTTCGTATAGATCTTCATATATGAATGAACAATTTATTTTTTAAGCGGGCAAAATAACCAAATTTGATGATCACTTTTTCGATAAGTTCACAATTTTTTTCAAGAAGATGAGACAACTCATTGCCTGTTTTCCCGGAAATAACGCTGGTTGATTCACAATGCTTTTCACAATTCAGGGTGAATACAAACCTCGCCTTTCTGCGATTGCTTTTGTTGTTCAATAGCATGGTACAACCAACCCTCCAGATCTTGGAAACCTGATGCAGAATAGTCAAGCTGCTGTTATGCTGAACAAGCAGTCACGAAGGTTTATCTCCCGACAACCGATTCAATAAGGTTTTGTTCACAGAAAAAAATCGTTCGTTAGCTCTCTTCAGCAACAGATTCATTCATAGTATCTGAAGCCACTTTGCCATCCTGAAGCCGGATAATGCGTTTGGCAAAAGCAGCAATGTCTTCCTCGTGAGTGACATTAATGACGGTGTTGCCCTGCTCATGGATATCCTTAAAAATTTCCATTATCTCGTTGGAAGTAGTTGTATCAAGATTACCGGTTGGTTCATCAGCAAGGATAATAGATGGATTATTGACCAACGCTCTTGCTATTGCAACGCGCTGCTGCTGGCCACCTGAGAGCTCGCTTGGTTTATGGTTCATGCGTTCCTCAAGACTGACAAGCCTCATTACCTCTTTAGCGCGGGCCTGCCTATCATCTGCTTTCACGCCAGCGTAAATCATGGGCAAAGCCACATTATCAAGAGCCGTCATGCGGGGCAGCAAATTAAATGTTTGAAACACAAAGCCGATTTCTTGATTCCGTATAGCCGCCAGCTCATTATCACGCAAAGAACTGACATCCTGATTGTTCAAAATGTAAGTGCCGTTAGTCGGTGTATCAAGACACCCTATTAAATTCATAAGCGTAGACTTGCCCGAGCCGGACGGTCCCATCAAAGCCACATATTCATTGCTGTAGATGGTTGTGCTGAGATCATCCACGGCCTTGATTTGAACAGCCCCAAGGTTGTAGATTTTCGAAATATTGATGAGCTGGATGATTTCGTTAGTGATAGGCATTGAGTGATGGATTGATTTGCAATTAGTCACTAAAATTCGTTAGTAAAGACCTATGGGTGGGAGTTTTTTAATGAGTAATGCCTGTTCAGGAATGAACAAGCATCTATGTTTTCTTTAAAACTTTGGGCACCTTGATATAGTCGGAATCTTTGACCGGTGCATTCTTCAGGGCCTGCTCCCGGGTGAGTTCCCGCTTTGCCTGATCCTCGCGGAGAATATTCACATCCTCATTTACGTGAACAAGGGGGGCAACGCCTTCCGTATCCACTTCACTCAATTTATCAACAAAGCCGATAATTTTTGCCAGGTCCTGTTCAATATCCTTGCGCGCCTCTTCATCAAATTCGAGCTTGGCAAGATCTGCCAATCGTTCAACCAATTGTGTATTGACCTTCATAAGCTTCTTTTATAGGTGTTTCAATTGTCGAATAGACCTTTGCTTTAAGTTCTTCCGGATCGCTTAGCCCCTCTGTTGCAATCCTATCGTGAATAACAGCGCGGGCAACTCCAGGTTTGCCGTCAAAGCCGTCATCGTAATAAAATAGTTCCCAATGATTCACAAATGCAACAGGTACAATAGGTACTTGTTGATCAATAGCCAATTTAAAGGGGCCATTCTTAAAAGGCATGAGGTTGGGAGGATCTTGTGAGGTTGTCCCTTCCGGGAACATGACGAGATGATACCCCTTATCCAGCGCTTCCTTGCTTTTGATATAAGCTCTGTAAGCCCCCTTCTTGGTGGACCTGTCCACCGGTATATCGATTGTTTGAAAGAAAAGACCAAAAATAGGGATGGATACAAAATCCGCTTTTGCCACAAATCTGTAACGATCCCCGAGCAAAATGCCAAACAGGATTATATCCAAAGTTGACGTATGATTGGCGCAAATGATGGCAGGTTGATCATTATTCAGGTGAAAGTTGCCATTGATCTTGGGGAAAATGCCCGTTAATATGAGAATACCATAAGCCCATATTTTGCGCAGGCGGTTAGCAAAGGGATACATGCTTTCGTTGCGCAATATTAGCCAAAAGAGGGGGAACATGATTAAAAGAAGCGCTGAGAAAACCAGGTAGAAGTATACCCCCCAAATTCTTTTTAATATTTTTGCTAACGGGGTCATCATGATCACAACAAAGCTAATGAATTCATCGATAAATAGAGCTGTAAGGAGATACGTGTCAGCAAAACAAAAGTTACCGTGAATAAAAGGAAATTTGTCAGTTTATAGGAGCTTGCGATTCTCTATCATCAATCTGCAAACGTAAGAGAGCCATTCTTCTTATTGGGTGCTCGAATTTTGCAAAGATTTGATAGACAATGTTCAGACAATGGTGGGATTTTTGGAATTGAAAAATTGAATCAGGCACATAATCAATAAATAGGAATTCGTTTTTGGCCGGATTTCTATTATATCCTCCCTGCCTGTCCCTGCCCGTCCGGCAGGCGGGCGGCAGGCGGGCCTCAAGTCCCTCCGGAGGGGCATATAAAGAGGTATCCGGCCAAAAACAAAGATCATGACAATTGAGGCTTTTCAATTAATATCGAAACGCCTGCTTCAATGTAAAGATTTAATGCTTTAGTAGTAACGACTTTTATACTGCAAAAAAGGAAAAAGATCGTCAAATGGAAACTGTTGTCAGTGGAGTGCGCCCAACGGGCGATCTCCACCTCGGTAATTACTTCGGAGCCCTTCGCAACTTTGCTGAAATGCAGCAGCATCACGAATGCTATTTTTTCATTGCTGATTACCACTCCCTTACAACCCACCCCAATCCCGATCATCTCAAACAACATACCAAGCAGGTGTTGGCAACATTCCTGGCAGCCGGTATCGATCCCGACAAATCAACACTCTACATCCAAAGTGATCTCAACGAAATTCCCGAGCTCTATCTTCTCATGAACATGATCGCCTATAAGGGTGAACTGGAGCGTTGCACAACGTTCAAGGAAAAGGCAGCCAAGCAGGAGAACAATATTAATGCCGGTTTGCTGACTTATCCTGTTCTCATGGCTGTGGATATCATTATCCATAAAGCGTCAAAGGTGCCCGTTGGGAAAGACCAGGAGCAGCATCTGGAAATGACGCGGAACTTTGCCAACCGCTTTAACCGCACCTACAACTGCTCCATATTTCCCGAACCCTATGCTTATAGCCACCAGCAAGAGCTCATCAAAATCCCGGCACTCGACAATACGGGCAAGATGGGAAAATCCGAAAGCGAAAAAGGAGCCATCTTTTTAACAGATGAGCCGGCCACCATCCGCAAGAAAGTAAAACGCGCAGTGACGGATGAAGGACCGGGCGAGGATACCTCAGTCAAATCGGAACCCATTCAAAATCTGTTTACTTTATTACATGCTGTATCGAATCAAGACACAGTGGATACATTTGAAGAAGCCTATCGAGAGGGTTCTATCCGCTATGGTGACCTGAAAAAGCAGCTGGCTGAAGATATGGTG
>PXTV01000055.1:0-1556 GCA_003022985.1 Bacteroidetes bacterium SW_11_45_7
GCTGCTTCTGCTTAACGAGCCGCTCGTTAACGCCAACCATCTCCCCAAGTTCATTGTACACATCAATTGCATCTTGTCGCTTACCAGCCTTTGAAAGCAAATAAGCTTCTTCAAAATAGTAGTCGACTTCCTCAGGATGCTGCTTCTTTAGGCGATTGTAGACATCAGCGGCTTTCTCGTATTGGTTGTCATCAGAAAGAATATCTGCATATAGACTGTTGTACGATTGATTAGCCGGCTTTAATCGAACTGCTTCTTCAGCATTTTTCAGAGCTAACTCCTTAATGCCTTTTCTTTTGTAGAGTTGAGCAACTTCGTAACGAGCCGCATGGTTATAAGGGTCAAGCTTGAGGACCTCTTTATAAAGATCAAGGGCTTTATCGTATTGCTCTAAGATTTTCGCCTTTGTGGCATCATAATAGAGCTTATCAACTTTGATAATCTTTTGCTCGGAAAGGCGCTCTTCTATAGGAGCAATTTCTTCGGCTTTTTTCTCGGTAGTAGCAATCTCTTCACTCCCTTTACAACTGTAAAGGAAAGTAATGAGAGTAAGGAAATAGAGGAGATATTTGATTGAGGAAATGTTCATTTTTCTTCAGTATAATCGCCTATGCTAAGATCTTCTTCTTGACCAATAATAGTGGTGTGGTTACCGATCATGGAATTGCTCATCACTTTGTGTTTGACTACAGCATTTGTTTGGATAATGGTATTTGAGATCACGCTTTTTTCGATGGTTGAATTGTCACCAATGGATACATGGGGACCAACAACAGCATTTTTAATGGTTACATTGTCACCTACAAAAGAAGGTTGAATAATTTCGGCATTTTCCTGAACAACTGAATCAGCGACAAGTTTCTGATCTTTTTTGTGTTCAAGTATCCGTTGGTTCGTATGAACCGTCATGTCTTTTTTGCCACAGTCAAGCCATTCATTCACCTCTCCCGGCACTAATTGATAGCCCTTATTTTTCATGTTCTCAAGGGCATTGGTCAACTGGTATTCCCCTTTATCTTTGATATCATTATCGATCAAATATTGCAGTTCATCCCTGAGAACCTCACCTTCTTGAATGTAATAAATACCTATAATGGCGAGGTTGGAGACGTATTCATCGGGTTTTTCAACGAAATCGGTGATCACATTATTATCGTTGATTTTCACCACCCCATAAGAAGATGGTTCTTCCACTTTTTGCACCCAAATAATACCATCCTGAGAAGGATCGATATTAAAATTAGCACGAAAGAGTGTGTCGGCAAAAGCTATGGTGATATTCCCTTTCAACGATGGTTTTGCACAAAGTATGGCATGGGCTGTTCCAAGTGCTTTCTCCTGTTTATAAATACTGCACTTAGCACCAAGGTTACCAGCAACTTCATGAAGCGTTTCCTTTACTTCTTCGCCAAAATCAGCGATAATAAATGCCACCTCATCGATTTCCTCATCTGTCATCCCTGACAGATCTTCAACAAGGCGCTGAACAATGGGCTTGCCGGCTATGGGCAATAATGGTTTGGGAACAGTAAGCGTATGAGGGCGCATCCGCTTGC
>PXTV01000055.1:1577-6379 GCA_003022985.1 Bacteroidetes bacterium SW_11_45_7
AACAATAATCTTCATGGCTTGCTTTGTTATTTCATTTAGGAGCTATGCTCTAATTGAACATTTCGCTTGATAACTTGACCATCGTGGCTTGAATAACTATCAATCGCTTCCCGTATGGCCAAATCCGCCATCTCCTCTTTCCGAATCGCCCAACCGGGCTACTTCCTTAACCCCCACTTTTTCATATCGTGAGATGACTGTTTGGGCAATGCGCTCACCATCTTTAATAGACTGTTTTTTGTCTGAAAGATTGATCATGAGGACTTTAACCTCACCTCTGTAGTCACTATCGATCGTGCCGGGCGTGTTGAGCAAAGTGAGCCCTTTTTTTACGGCAATACCGCTTCTTGGGCGTATTTGCGCCTCATAGCCCTGCGGCAATTCCATGAAAATGCCAGTAGGCACAAGTTTCCGCTCAAACGGGTTGATGACAATGGGTTCATCAACATTGGCACGCAAGTCGAAACCGGCAGCACCTTCCGTCTCATAACTCGGCAATTCGTGGTTCGACTTATTAATCATCTTGATTTCCATACCTGTCATTTATCGATGGAAAAATCCTCGTTAGAATAAGGTGACGCTTAGTATGCCGTTGTCAAAGACGACAAAGGTAAAGTTTTGCAAGAAATCCACAAGAGTAATATTTTGTCCCCTTAACTATCATAAGCACTATCCTGAAAGGCCCCACCCAAAATAACCTCATAGTTGGCTATACTTATGCCCACTGATCCCTTATTTCATTTCTTTCAAAATAGCCAATGACACTAAGGAAACTTATAAGCAACACGGTACTTAGCAGATAAGTGCTCATTCCTGTAAAAAGGGCAAATGAAGACAGCTCTCTAAACACAAAAAAGATACCAATTGCCAATAGCAGATAAGAAAGAATTCGTTTGAGCGGATAAGGTATCGGATAATACTTCTTACTCATAAAATAGGATGCTACAGCCATAAAAACATAACAGATCAGCGTAGCCCAGGCCGAACCCATGTAGCCAAATATGGGAATCCACCAAATGTTGAGACCCACGGTAATAACGGAGCCACCAATAGCAACGGCTGCTCCCAACATGGTTCGGTCAGTTAACTTGTACCAAATGGAAAGATTGAAATAAATACCCAAAAAGAGGTTGGCCATAAGCAGAATGGGGACCACCTCCAATCCTTCGTGATACTTTTCGCCTATAAAGTATTTGAAAATATCCAGATAAAGCGTTATAACCAAAAATATGAGCGACCCCACAATGACGAAAAACTTCATGGTTTTGGCATAAAGGGGCTTGGGATCGTTCAGCTTAGCGTGGGAAAAGAAAAATGGTTCGGCTGCGAAACGATAGGCCTGTATGAATAAGGTCATCAATACAGACAACTTATAGCAGGCCCCGTACTCCCCCAGCATAGACTGATTGGTTTCCTGGTCATAAGGCAAGAAACGCTTGAGCATCATCCTGTCGAACATTTCGTTGACCGTGCCGGCAAGGCCCACAAGCAAAAGGGGCATGGCATAAGTTATCATGCGTTTCCAGAGAGCTGTGTCGAAATACCCTCGTAAATAAGACAGCTCTGGCAGAAGGAGTAGAAAAGTGACCAAGCTTGCTGTAAGATTGGCTATAAAAATGTACCCAACGCCAACAGAAGGATAATAAATGACACTAACCAGTTCAGCTAAAGGACCGCCTACATGATTGATCAAATAGGGACAGAGCAACAAAAAGAAAAGGTTTAGCCCAATGTTAAGACCAATGTTGGTGAGTTTGACAAAGGCAAAGCGCTTGGCCTTTTGCTGTTGACGCAGGTAAGCAAACGGAATAGCTGCTGCTGCATCAAAGCCGAGGATGAGGGCAAACCATACAATATACCGGGACCTGCCTGGATAGCCGAGCCACTCAGCTATAGGTTGCTGAAAAAAGATAAACAAGCCTGAAACAATCACCGAGGTAAAAAACAACGAAAAGAAGGCATTGGAGAAGACCTGGCGGCTGTTTTCCCCTTTGTCTTCTGTATACCGGAAAAAAGCAGTCTCCATGCCGTAGGTATACACAACCAGCAAGAAGCCGGCATAAGCGTACAATTCCGTGACAATGCCGTATTCCTGAGGTAGAAAGATGCGCGTATAGAGGGGGACGAGAAGGTAGTTCAGCAGTCGGCCAACGATGCTGCTCAAGCCGTAAATGGCTGTTTGCCCGGCAAGTTGTTTGATGGGATTCAACAATAATGCTTTTAGATTAGGGAAGTTGCGTGTTTAGAAAACGCTTCGCCTGATTCTTACTGTTGAATGTAGCGGAAATTACATCGCCATTTGTATAGTGAATGACGAGTTCAAATTTTTTCAATCTTAGCTGGTGATCTCCTTTACTGTATTGATCGAGAAAATGAATTGCCTCCTCAATCTTTTTTAGTTCAAATTTCTTGCCATGCAAAGGAGTAATGCTGATCAACTTGATAGCTCTTGTTAATGACCCTTCCAATTGCATGAAAAAATCATCCACTTCTTTTTGATTAAGTTGAAATAGATGAGACGCTAATTTACCTTTCTGTTGAAACTTGTTCCACTGCTCGATCTTCTGTCTAAAATCCTTCTCTGGCATGCTCTCTTCTGATCCCACATCAAAGTAAAAGTCCTTAAAACCTTTTACAATCAGATCATAAGGGAAGTACAGAACATTGAAGCCCAATGACTCAAGTTGTCTTACAGCTGTCTGCGTAAAGGCCCCTGCAAGTATTGCTCCAATGAATGGTGAAGATTGAGCAAACTTATTATAGAGAGGGAGTACAGCACCTTGAATTTCCTGGGCTTTGTTTCGAGAGTGCTTTGTGTATCTTCTCCATGCAATCTCTATAAATGCCACCGGCTCTCCTATATGTTCATCGGTACCATCCTTTTCGAGTACATAATCAAGATCATGGGTGTTACCAAAGTTATCTGTCCAGGTGACCTTCTTGCCGGACCTTGCTTTTCTTTCACCTCTTTTGTCTAAGTAGAGATTGTACTGATCAGCAAACTCCTCAAGCCGTTGTTCAATGGAACTTTCAATAAAATCACCAATGATCTGCCCCCATTTGTGGGCCGGGGATTGTGCCATAGTAAGTTATTATTGGATCCACAGACGCCCTTCTTGTAAAGGAATACGGTGCTTCCTGTTTTTCCACTTTACGTTTCGGTCTCTCAATTTTTCAAAGGAATAACTTGAAAACTCTGCATGAAGCGCCAATTCCCCCAACCATCTATCCACAGGAAGGTAAATACCATAAGGCGCGGAATCACCTATGACAAAGCAAACCTTTGCATCATTTTTACAAACTCTTCGTAGTTCAAAAAAGACTTGTGCTAAGTCATAAAAATAAGCAAGGGCCATTAAGTGATAATTCTTTTTTCCACCCTGTGTTTCTCTTTTTGCCTTCAATTCATTAAACACTTGGGTGAATTCCTTCTTAATCGGCTTCAAGTATATGGAATGTAACAGTTCCTCCTCTTGCTCTTTTAACTTACTAACGTGTTGCGTACAAGCTCTGAGCAGGTATTTTCTGATGGTATCCTGAAGATCTCCCCATGAATGAATCTCCCCCCAAAAGGAAAGCTCTAAACGAGTGGCATCGGCATAATCATAATTGTTGGCATAAGGTGGAGAAGTAATTACTAGATCAGCCCAGTCATCATGTACTTCTTTCATATTGCGGGCATCGGAATGATAAGCGTTGGTGTTTATCTCTTCATGACTAATTCGCTGATTAACAATCCGCAGATCATGTACGATTTGCTGCAATTTAGCATTATATGCCATTAATGGATCAGCGTATTTCTGGCTCGACTTTTTGTTGGGGAGCACATACTGCCACTGTGCTGTTCCAACAGGCGAGGATTCCCGTAGTATGGCTGTAATCACCAGCCAAATGTAGTCTACTACTTCATCTGGATACTGATCTTTTACTTCTAAATAAGCCTTTCTGAGAGAATTTAAGTTGGTGAGTGTTTCATCAGGATAACACTTTTGGATGATCGGAGGATATTCATCAAGTGGATAAGCTTCATCCTGAGCTCTTTGAAGCACTTCTTTGCCAACCGAGTTAATCACCTTTGAGTCAACTTGATCATTTAACTTGATTTTTGCGATCCTGTGCAGAAATGGTTGTGCTTCAATACCAAGAGAGTTTTGCCCTAAAAATTTGCTCTCAATCTGAACCGTGCCAGAGCCAACAAATGGGTCGAGGATGTTTTGCCTGCACTTTTGCTCATTCAACAGATCACGAACCCACAATGCTGAAAAGCCAGCGGTAAACCGAAACCACCTGTGAACCGGAAGGTTCATATTCTTGGCAAATGTAGAAGTATAGTCCTTGTCTGTCGCTGCCGCAGAAGGAAACAGCTCTAAATTAGGTTCATTAACTGATGCAGATTTATTCATAAAAGTTGCAAAGAGTGTAAGATAAAACTAAGGCATTAATAGTAACGGTTCAAATCTTAAGAAAGTAAATCACACCTTCGCCAGCGCTCCGTGCTTCTCCCCGATGCGCTTAAATGCATCGATTGCACGGTCGAGGTGCTCTTGGTCATGGGCTGCTGACAACTGCACGCGGATGCGCGCCTGACCTTTGGGCACAACCGGGTAATAGAAGCCGATGACATAGATGCCTTCCTCGATGAGCTCATCGGCAAAATCCTTGGCGATTTTCGCATCGTAAAGCATGATCGGCACAATGGGGTGATCCCCTTCCTGGATCTCAAAACCGGCTTCAGTCAATTGCTGCCGGAAATAACGGGTGTTGCTCCACAGCTTGTCGCGTAACTCCGTTGTTTCATTGAT
>PXTV01000056.1 GCA_003022985.1 Bacteroidetes bacterium SW_11_45_7
AGTGTGACGGAATAAGTGCCGGCTGTTAAACCTGAAATATCCTGGGATGAAGCTCCGTTGCTCCAGTTGTAGCTGTAAGGTGATGTGCCCCCGCTTACCGACAAGTCGATAGAGCCATCGCTTGCGCCATTACAGGTTACGTTCCAGCCACCCGCATATTGCGAGGTGGACGCTGACGTTGTTAATGGAGCAGGTTCGGAGATCGTTATATTCTGGACGTATGTGACACAATTGTTGTCGTCAGTTACGGTGACACTGTAGCTGCCCTGACTCAAGCCACCGGGGTCTTGAGCGCCGGAGCCATTGGACCAGTTGTAGCTATAGGGCTGTGTACCACCCGTAACATCCAGATCAATTGAGCCATCGGAGAAGCCATTACATGATGCATCCGTTGTGCTTGCCACAGAGGCTTCAAGTTCAGGTGGTTGACCTACCGTAATGAAATTAATATTGGTTGAACAATTGTTGTCATCTGTGATCGTTACGCTGTAAGAGCCGGCTGAAATGTTACTAATGTCCTGGTTATTCGATCCATTACTCCAGTTGTAGCTGTATGGATTCGTACCTCCGCTTACGGAGATGTCGATAGCACCATCGGAGAAGCCGTTACAACTTACATCTGTTACATTCTCTATACTGGCTAAAAGGGGAGCCGGTTCGCTGACAGTGATATTGTTGATGGTTTTTCGACAGCCTTTTTGATCCTCAACTGTCACATCGTAATCGCCTGCGCTCAGGCCACCCGGATCCTGACCTGACCCGTTAGGGGCCCAGCTATAGGAGTAGCCGCCATTTCCCCCGGATACGTTGATGTCGATTGCCCCATCGGAGAAGCCGTTACAACTTACATCTGTTACATTATTCACACTGGCAGAGAGTGCTGGGGGCTCATTGATGGTGATATTGTTGATGGTTTCCTGGCACCCTTTGCTGTCTGTGATGGTTACATCGTAATCACCTCCGCTCAGGCCGTTCGGGTCCTGCCCGGAACCGCTCGGCGACCAGTTATAACTATAACCCCCACTGGTGCTGTTCACAGAAGCTGAAAGCGGAGCGGGCTCGTTGATGGTGATGTTGTTGATGGTAGTGGTGCAGTTTTCCTTCACCCTGATATCGTCAAAGATCACGTGGTTGCCGGTCCCATATGGGCTTCCGCTGAACCTGAAGGATTCTATGTTCGTACTGTTGCTTAATGTGCGGGTGCCGGTACGCACTGTCCCTGTCTGCGTGTCCTCCATCCGGTAGTCATACGTGCCATTGGACCAGTTGAACGTAAATTCGTAGTGGATCCATCTGTCGTAGTTACAGCCACCGGAGCAATTACTAAAGATTTCATCTTTCCCGGCAGCATCTGTTACAAACCACTGTGGGTTTTCCGTGCCCACACGTAACACACGATTGCCATTATCATCAATAAGATCTATCACATAGCCTGTTTCATTGGTCGATTCGTACCAATAGTACTCGAAGCTTTGAATCTGTTTGCCACCATTCAATTGTGATGGTGCCAAATCAGCATTGATTTCGCCATTGTTCCAGCTACCGGCCGCATCGCTGCCGTTAAATGACTGGTTGATGGGGTTCATGTAGAAGTTGGGTGTGCTCCACTCATCCTGAAAGTCGTACTCAAAGCCTTCGGCATAATAGGTCTGTGGGGCGTCTGTAATAGTTACGCTGTAATTGCCCGGGCCGAGCCCGCTGCGATCCTGTCCTGATGCGCCATCACTCCAGCTGTAATTATAGCCCCCGTTGCCACCACTTACGCCAATATTAATGGAGCCATCGCCATCGCCATGACATGTAACATCGCTCGTGTTGTTAACTGATGACGTTAATGAAGAGGGTTGATTCACGGTGGTGTTTGCAACATCAGTGTTGCCGCAATCATCAGTAACGGTTACGGTATAAGTGCCAGCACTTAAACCTGTGGGGTTTTGCGCGTTGGAACCGGTGCTCCAGTTATAGCTATAACCGGGCACGCCACCACTTGCCGATACAGATACTGATCCATCGTTGCCGCCATTGCAGGTCACATCCGACTGTGTTGAAGCATTGGCATTAAGGTTTGGCGTGATATCGTCAAAGTTGAGCCCTCCATGTGAACCACCGGATCCTTCTGTCCATCTTAATTCCACAGTCGAGCTGCCATCCAATACACCGGACCACACGTTGTTATGGCTGTCGCAACAGCCATTGTGGTTAAACACTTGGTTGCCATTTACATAGAGCCATACGTCATCATCGTGGTTGGGAATGTCGATACTGTATTCTGCACAGGGGAACCCTTCCCGCTTATACCTCACTGAATGGGTATTGTTCCCGGGATCACAGCCCTGATAACCCGATGCATCCGCAGGTGAACCACTACCGTTCCACTCGTTTCGGGAGTCAAAATCAAGGCCACCCTGGGTGTAAAAACCATTATAGGTATTGTTGCCAAAGTTGGAACTGTTGCCATCATAAACATATGCATTCCACTGGTTATTGCCATAATTACCCGGATTGCCCTGCGGCTGATTGACATTAAGGGTTCTGCTTGCGCAGCCAGTGGTATTGCAGCCACCTTCGGCCCGCACGTAGTACGTGGTGGTGTTGTTGGGCGACACATTGATGGAAGTGCCTGTGCCTACACTACCGCCACTGCCGCAGCCACCGGTATACCATACGTATTGCTCACCTCCTTCATTCCCCAAATCGCCACCGTTTATGGACAGTGTTGTGCTTTCGCCAACTGAGCAAATGGGATCGTTAGATGCGCTGACGCTGTTGGGTGAGTTGTTGTAATCGTAGCGGGTTACATCTACATTATCGCTGTTTGAGCTACAACCATTGCGGACGGTCCATTGCACTGTAGTCGTTTGACCTTGTTGCAAACCGCTGACTGTTCCGTTTGAATTTACGTTACCGGGGCCGCTTACGACCTGCCAGCCCGAGGTGCCATCATGAACAGTGGGGTTGGATTTATCAAAGTCATAGGAATTATTGCAGGTACTGGCGTTCTCGGGATATGCATTAGCGTTATCTGCTTCTGCTACTTTATAGGCGAGCTGTGAGCTCGGTTGGTTTTGCCAGCCACAAGAGCCTTCTTCATGAACTTGAAGGTCAAGTTGGCTACTATTAAAATTGTTACCACCTGAGCCTGCTTGCCACCTAAGGTTCATATCATTGTAATCACAACTATTAGGCGTCACATTTGTACAGTTCTGACAAGTTTCCCTCACATCACCGGAATAGAATGCGCAGCCACCTCCCTCTTCATACGCTGTTAAAGCAATATCAAAGCTCCTGTTACCTCCGCCATCACAAGTTGAAAATCTGTAGTACACATTTTGATCTAAATTAAAGTCCCTTTCTTCACCGGTACCTACGGATATGGTTTGCCAGGAACAACTCATGGAATGGGTGGCGTCATATCCCTGATCACCGCAGCCGCTGCTGCAGTTCTGGGCATTTGCCGAGGGCATACACATAAAAAGCCCCGCTGCCATAAGGAGAGGGGCTAACAACGTTTTCAAAAATCGTATCCGTTTGATGCGCCAATTGGAAAAGACCGTAGGACAATAAGGCGTCATTGAATTGCGTTGCATAGAATAAGAGTTTAACTGAAAATTCGAATTTTCTTCTTTGTTGAGATGATTGTAATCTGTGTTACTCATACTTGATAGCAGGTTTATCTTCAGGGATTGATAATACTAATTCAGAAACACGCTTGACCTTTTCAAGAGAGCATATCGATAAGTAAAACTTTCAAAGGTAAAAAGCATAGTCCAAATTAGCAAATTGCTGTTTTGGTTGTCGCTACACGTTTTGAATCATTAAGCTACATAAAGTTGTTGAAGCTGTCAACCCCTACCGTCAAATTTTTTTGCTCTAAAACCTCAAAAATGATTGGACCATTTGTCTGATTATTGAGCAGACAGTAGCTTGATTTGACATGTATTTTTTTCAAAGTAGCCATTTTTTTACGATCAAAATGATTTTATATATTAAAAATTATTTATACGAAGACTATAAATAGAAAAATACAATGCATTTATACCGGATTTTATGTTCACTCTTTGTACTGCAGAGCAAAGTAACAAGACCTATAAAAAAGTGGCCCAAAACCTATTTTCTTAGTTAGCAAAAACACGGGCCAAACAAAAAACATAGCTTATTAGTGAGTCATATCAAGATCAAGTGACGCCAGTATGAAAAGATCGTAGCAAGACTTGTCCGATTGATTATTGTCTCAGTGCTGCTTTATGCCATGCGACTACATGAAGAAAATACCCCGCACTTACAGCCCCGTTCTGTATCGGCATCTTCGCAATGAAGTCTTCAGTTTCCAATAATACGAAAGGGCTCCAACCTGCAAACAAGCTGAAACCCTTTCATGCCAATGGGTGGACGGAGGGACTTGAACCCTCGCCCTCCTGAACCACAATCAGGCGCTCTAACCAGACTGAGCTACGCCCACCATTTGATTGAACCAGCAAAGTTACGCATCAATTTTCACTGACGCCAACTTGGCCGGTACATAAATTGAAAAACCGATCAGCATCGCACCTTTACATTAGGAATCGAGCGGTTCATCCGCTGATAATGTAATCTTGCGCTCCACCGGGTTGAAGGGGCTTTTGACGGAATTCCCTTCCTGATCGATAAGCTCCAGCTTGATCTTATGATCACCCGTGGGCAGACCATTGATAAAATACGGCTGCCATTTAGCAATGGTGAATGAAGTGGTATCGTTGATCTTAGCCCGCACTTTGTAACCGTCTTTGGATAGCTCAGCATTTGCCACATAAAAATCCAAAAGGACATTCGATGTATCTTTGCCGAGATAGGTGCCTTTCGGACGGCTAAAGAACAAATGGGGCTTTGAAAGATCGACATCTTTCTTTTCGGCATCTCCCACAGTAAATTGTGTTAACACCCGGGCTTTTTTCTGCTTAATGCTTTCGTGGTAAGATCTTGACAAAAATGCCAAAACCACGTAATGTGCCTCATCCATGTCTTTTGTAAAGCTGGAATCGTAATACGCTGTATAGGGCCGATTGTTGAGGATCAGATGGATGTGTTGCCCTTTCTTCGAGTTAGCACAATTTTTCGCTTTAGCATCGGGCGTTTGATTTTTGAGTTCGTAGTTTGCCACTCCGAAATCGAATTTCACTTTACCCTGGCTAACCTTACTCCCCTGTTTTGGCTTATTAAGAGTTAAAGTTGCTTCCGGGAATTTTGGCGATGTTACTTTGGTAAGTGTGATGCCGTTATTTGTCATCTTATCTTCCGCGGTTTCCTTTTGTTTGTCCATGGACGCCTCTTCCTTTTGTTGTGCTGTATCTTCATCAATACCAGCTTCCGAACCGCTTTCACCGTTTCCGCCACCTTGCGAGCAACCCATTGTAGCGAGAATGATCACTGCAGAATAAAACAGTTTTGTGAATTTCATCGTTATAGTGTTTTAAGGTTTTACAAATAGAGAATCGAAGGTAACACTTTTAGTATTTTTGATTAATCTATAAAAAATGATCCGGATGGCAAAAGAGAAAGCGGAAAAAATTGAAGATGAAAAAATAACCCTGGATGTGGAGGGCATGACGTGCAACAACTGCGCATCGGGTATATCCAAACACCTTAAAAATCAGGGGTTTAAAAATGTGACAGCCGATTTTTCCACAAGTGAGGTCAGATTCCTGGCGCAGGAGGAAGAGGATATTCAACGGGCAGTTGCCAATATCGAAGAACCTGTTAACACTTCCGCTTTTCCTGGAAATGTTCCTCCCACCCTCATTTCTGGGCAATCAATATGTGCAATTGGGATTCGCAACGCCCGTATTTCTCCTCGGCCTTTACCATTTTGGCAAAAGTGCCTGGCATTCATTGAAAGCAGGCATTCCCAATATGGATGTGCTGATAACAATAGGCGGCACATCTGCCTTCATCTACAGCTTAACGGGAACCATACTCGGCTTAGGGCCGGAGTACTTGTTTTACGAGACATCGGCCATGATCTTCACGCTTGTCTTGCTGGGCAATCTGATCGAGCACAAATCGGTTCAGCGAACAACCACTGCCATCGAAGAACTTACTAAGCTTCAACCGGCACAAGCAAAACGCCTGACTGCTGCCAACGAGACGGAAACCATCGACCACAGCGATATCAGCAAGGGCGATACGTTGCTCGTCAACACCGGAGACCGCGTACCTGCTGATGGCACAGTTATCAAAGCCAGGGACGACCTCCGTGATCATCCACATCCCGGGACGGGCTGGGTCGAGTGGCGAACGTGGGATATCCGTGGCAACCACGTCCTCATCGAACACGACGCCGGGGAGATCAGGATCGGTACCAAGCAGGTGTGGATGCGCAACGACGGAGGCATCACCCAGGAGTCGGTCGCCTTCGGATAACTGGTGGGACAGGATCAGCACCCTTGAGAAAAAGCTCTATGGCAGTGCTCTGTTAACACTTCCGCTTTTCCTGGAAATGTTCCTCCCACCCT
>PXTV01000057.1:0-2189 GCA_003022985.1 Bacteroidetes bacterium SW_11_45_7
TGCTCACCTTGCCCGTATTGGGCACAAACTGGGCGATGACCCAATTCCCCATGCGAAAGCCGTCATTGAAGAAGAGGGTGACCGTCACGAACAACTTAGAGACGATGTTGATGATGAGAAAGGCGATGAAATAGTTGCGCATGCTGTGAGCCCACTCGTGGGTATCCGTAAAAGCGCCAATGGCCAGGCCGATGATGGTAAAAGCCGTGACGAACCAGTATGTTCCATGAATGAGCGTTTTGATTTTAGCGGCTGCCCCTTTGGTAGCTGTAAAAACGGCCTGGAAGGCATAGGTATCGAGCAGGAGAATGAGGCCGAGAAAAATCAGCGATAGGAGGGAGATGCTTTTCATAGTGTTCCGTGTTGAAGCGTTATTTTTGCTTGCAATTTACTAAACAGCGGCTATCTTAAGAAGTTTCACTACAAGCTTAAAAGTTAAGAACCGCAGAGAAAAACAGAGGATTCGCTTCCGATCACGTTTGATCGGAAGGGCCACAGAGGTAATTCAACCTATTTGGGTGGATTATTATAAGTTTTACAAAGCATCATATCCTGGTCTATGAATGATGGGAAGTGTTAATTTTTATGTCACTTTCACATATGAGCGAAGATCAAATTACTCAAAGGATCATTGGATGTGCTGTTCAAGTCCATAAAGCACTTGGGTCGGGTTTGTTGGAATCGGCTTATGAGGAGTGTTTGTATTATGAGTTGAGTAAAACGGATTGAGAGGTTGAAAAGCAGAAGCCTATTCCTTTGGTTTATGAAGAGGTAAGGTTAGAATGTGGATACAGGGCTGATTTGATTGTAAATCATAAAGTAATTGTTGAAATCAAATCGGTAGAAGCTTTGAATGATGTCCATATGGCCCAAATCCTCACTTATCTCAAATTGGTTGATTGCCGTGTGGGTTTGTTGATGAATTTTAATGTTGTTAAACTTACAAACGGAGTTCAAAGAATCGTGAATCAATATGAAAACTGACATGGTGTGACCAAAGAGTTTTACATTAAATTGAAGAAAATAGTTAATCTCTCTGTGATTCTCTGCGGGAAACTCTGCGGTTAAACAAACCAAACGTTAAATTATGCAATCACTTATCACTTTTACCCTAACCATTCTCACTATTTTGCTCTCTTTTTCAGCCAGCGCGCAGCTTTTGGATGATGAAGCGCCCGATTTCAGCCGGAAGGATACGCTGAGGGGCGCGCTACGGCCGGAGCGGACGTGTTACGATGTGCGGCATTACGATCTCAACGTCAAAGTCGATCCCGGTCATCAATTCCTGAAAGGTCACAACACGATCACCTATTACACAAATTCCACTTTTGACACCATCCAGGTGGACTTGTTCAAAAATATGAATGTCGACAAGATCACTCATCATGGGGAAGAACTCGCTTACAACAGGGAGTACAATGCCGTCTTCATCGCTTTTCCCGATGAGCAACCGGCAGACCGGCTCGATTCCCTGACGTTCCACTATTCCGGCAAGCCCAAAGTAGCTGAGAATCCGCCCTGGGATGGCGGCTTAGTCTGGGATCAAGCATGACCTTCACCGTGCCTGACACGCTCATGTGCGTGGCCAACGGCCAAATGACCGGCACATCTGATCAGAACGAAAACGACAACTACAAGAGCTACCACTGGCAAGTATCCTATCCCATCAACAATTACAACGTTACGCTCAACATCGCCAAATATGCCCACTTTGACGATCACTACGTTGACGATGGCGATACATTGCCGCTGGATTATTACGTGCTCCCGTACAGCCTCGACACTGCCAAGGAGCACTTCCAACAGGTACACGGTATGCTGGATGCGTTTCACCATTATTTCGGGCCTTACCCTTTTTGGGAAGATGGCTTTGCATTGGTTGAAACGCCCTATCTCGGCATGGAGCATCAGGGCGCCATTGCCTATGGCAACAAATACAAGGATGGGTATATGGGCTTCTCTCCGGCCGGCACCTCATTTGACTACATCGTCATCCACGAGGCCGGGCACGAGTGGTTCGGTAACAGCATCTCCATGAGCGATCTGGCAGACCTGTGGATCCACGAAGGGTTCACGACCTATGCCGAGGCGCTTTACGTGGCGTATCACCACAGCTACGAGCGATCGATTCGCTATCTCAACACCAAGAAGAGGCGGCTTAATAATCAAAAGCCGATCCTCGGCATCAG
>PXTV01000057.1:2369-3214 GCA_003022985.1 Bacteroidetes bacterium SW_11_45_7
AAGGAAAACGGAAAGCTCATCCTTAGCTATCGATGGGAGGCTGAAGTGGTGAACTTCCGTATGCCTGTGCGTATCAGGACAGCGGAAAACGACTGGCAGTGGCTTCAACCAACCTCAGAATGGCAGTCGACCACGCTTGGGGAGTACGATAAAGATGCCTTTCAAGTGGATACAACACACATGTACATCGCCACAGATGAGATGTGATGGAAGATATCTTGCCACTCTCCGCAAAAACTACCTTTTATACTGTTTTGAAGGCAAAACCTGAACCATTCGTATTGCAGCATGAAATTGAATACGATAGGAGGGGCGCACTCAAATTTTTTAGTAGCTATCGGAAGCCAGAAACTTTCTTTTGCCGGGAAAGAACTTGCCGAATCATTCTTTCGCATTGCCATCGAAATAGCTTTCCGGATTGAATGACAGGTTGTTGCGACCTCTTTGTATATCGCAAAGGAACAGAGTCTGTTTTGCCTAAAGTCGCAAAGTGGAAAATGTTATAGTGAAAATTGAAACTTTAACTTTCAATTTTCACCTTTTTGTGTTATCTTTATACCATGCTCACAAGAACAAAAGAACAGGAAATACATGAATTCCTTCAAGAATTTCCGGCTGTAGGAATTATTGGACCAAGACAGTGTGGTAAAACCACGCTTGCCAAACAAATACTGAATGGGCATGAATCGTCAATATACCTCGATCTTGAAAACCCGGATGACAAGGCACAATTGCAAAATCCAACGCTGTTTTTTGAAAGGAATCGTGATGTGCTCCTCTGTCTTGACGAAATCCAATTAGAACCGGAGTTGCTAACCAATATCCGCAGTATTATTGACCAAAGA
>PXTV01000058.1:0-1208 GCA_003022985.1 Bacteroidetes bacterium SW_11_45_7
GTTGAGGATGTTTTGAATATTCGCCCCGCGGAAGGAGTAGATACTCTGCGCGTCATCGCCTACAATGGTGATATTCTGATGGACGTCAGCCAGTTTTTTGGTGATGAGGTATTGGGCGTGATTGGTATCCTGGTACTCATCGATGAGAATATACCTGAATCGGTGTTGGTACATGTAAAGCACCTCCGGGAAGCGCCCCAGCAGCTCGTGCATCTTGAACAGCAGATCATCAAAATCCATGGCGCCCGACTGGAAACAGCGCTTGGCATAAGTGGCATAAAGATGGGCAATTTTGGGCCGCCCGTTTGCCTCGTCCATGCCCGTTAAGTCATCATTTTTGGCGTATTCCTGAGGGCTGATCAAGCTGTTCTTAGCCTGCGAAATACGGCCAAAGACAATGTTGGGCTTGTAGAGCTTTTCGTTGAGCCCTTCCTCCTTCACAATATTTTTGATCAGGTTCTTTGAATCATGGGTATCGTAAATGATAAAGTTACGTGGGTAACCGATCTTGTCAGCTTCAGCTCGCAGGATGCGGGCAAATACAGAGTGGAAGGTGCCCATCCAGATGTTGCGGGCTTCGGGGCCTGCAATCTGCTCAATGCGCTCGCGCATTTCGCTGGCGGCTTTATTGGTAAAGGTAAGGGCCAACACGTTAAACGGGTCAACTCGTTTTTCAGCAAGGAGGTGAGCTATACGGATGGTTAAGACACGCGTTTTGCCGGAGCCCGGACCTGCCACGATCATGACCGGACCCTCCGTCTGCTCAACGGCTTTGCGTTGGTCTGAATTGAGGCCTTCTAAATATTGCATCACGAACAAAAATAGTGGTTTTACGGCTTCAAAATGAAGGGTGTTGATAATGATTGGGAGTAATCAATTCTTTTCCTGAAAAACAGCTTCTATCAGCTCAAGTGTGATGAGACTGCCAAAATGCTGTCCCTTCTCAAAATCACCTTCCTCCTGAGCCATGGTATTAGTCAAATGGGCAAAACAAGCCACATCCCGGTTTCTTGCATGTGCAAAAGCGTACAGGGCTGCTGCTTCCATTTCCACACACATCACGCCCTCGTTTGTCATGGCCTCTATGGCTGTTTCAGTTTCGCGGTAAGGGGCATCTGTTGTCCAGCTTTTGCCATTAAGCCACATAGCATTGCGCGCTGTCCCTAAGCTTTCATAAACGGGTTGGCGAATCGTTGACGGTTGATCAG
>PXTV01000058.1:1361-15316 GCA_003022985.1 Bacteroidetes bacterium SW_11_45_7
ACTCGTCCCCTCATCCCGGGTGGCTTCTGTAATGAGGGCAAACCGTTTACTCTCATCAGGCGGATGAAGGATGCCGGCTGACGTAACACTGATCAAAAAGCTACAGCCGGAAACGAACAACTGCTCAGCCACTAAAACGGCATAGGAAGCACCAACAATACATGGAATAATGCCAACTTCCCGGCCATGAAGTGCAAAACTGTAAAGCGTAGAGTGATAGCATGCCCAGCACTCATTCTTCTTGGCTAGGTTTTGTTGCAGAAGATAGTTGGCCAGATCGCCATCCGGGTCGAGCACACATACGTCAGGAACAGGGCACTCTTGAATGTTTAGCTGCCTCCTGGCTTCGCGTAATAGATTTTCTGGCTTAAATACAGAAGCAGCACTGTAGTATTTATTTTGAAGAATGGGATAGGTGTATGTGGGCATTCGTTCACTTCTTCATCGCTTGTCCAATACCAAAACGTTCCTCTTCTCACCTTTTTATGAGTACTTTGATTTCTTTCACCAATCTGAGCCAAAGGAAGTTAATAAGAGGCAAATTCATTGATGATCCATTGCATTCAAAGGTATGTTTAAGCTCACTAAAGCAAATAAAGCAATTATGAAGCTTGCTAAGATGCATAAAAAAAGCGCTTGCCAATTGAGTTAAATGGCTAGCGCTCTCAACTTAAGAAACAAATTGACTCTATTTTCTACTGGATAATGTGAATCCAGGCATCGTCATAGTCGGTTTCTTCTCTTGTATTGTACATTTTCTCAAGACTAGTTTCAAGATCATCATGAATCTCAATGTACACATAATGCCACTTCCTTTTGGAATTATAAACGATACCGGCATTATCGTACCCATCTTTTTTCAGTTGCTTATAGAAATACTCAGCATTTTTCTCACCGCGGAATGACGCAACAACTTCAAAAAAGCCGGTTCTTTCAGGACCTTCTTTATATTCAATATCCTCCTTCATTGTCATCTGCGTAGCACCACTCACATCCTTATCCATTGACTCAGAAAGGTCCTTGATCTCTTGTTTAATGCTGTCAATTTCCTTACGTCTTTCTTCTTCAAGTTTTTTCTGCCGTTCTTCTAAATCGATCTGATCTCTTCTGAGTGTATCCTGATTTTTGCGTATTTCATCTTGCTCTTCAGCTAAACTATCCTGTTGTTCTCTTATTTGTTCATCGCTTTCCTTCAATGAATCGATGACTTCCTGAGTAGCTTGTTGTTCTTTCTCCAACTCTTCCAATTTTTTCTCGATTTCCTCCTGTTTATCACTTTGGCCAAATGTAATGCCAACCATAACCTCATGTGATCCCTTTGAATAATCTCCCAGATCATTTGTGGCAATGTCTGCAGTATAGCCTACTTTTACACGGTCCATGATTTGAAAGCCGGCATGGATCATAATGCCGAAATCATAACGATAGCCAACACCCAGCCAAACGATGTCTTTGTAGTCTGCTACCAGGTTACCATCTACAGAAATATCGCCTTGATTAGCGCGCATCATAGCGCTGGGGCGCAATCCCCACTTGTTTTCACCAAACTGTAAATCATAAGATGCTGTAGCGTAATAATGTCGTGATAGTTGATAATTAAACTTCTCGCTGGATGTGATATTGGTTTGTTGTAATTCAACGATTTGTGGCACACTCACACCTACCTGTAGGCCTTTAAATGTATAGTTCAGCCCTGCAGCAGCATTGACCGTGGTGCCATTTTCTACATAACCATCCTGCAAAATAGGTTCTTCTGGGTTATCAAAATCCAAGTCATCGCGATTGAGACTGTTCCGGATAACACCGGCTGCTAACCCGAGCGACAAGGTTTGCTCCTTTCCAAGCGGCAGATGATAGGCGGCAGAAAGATCACCTTCCATGCGACTATGCATATCAGTCTGATCAGTATAAAGGTAACCGCCTAACCCGAATCGTTCGGAGACAGGTGCATCAACTGCAGCGGCACCTGTTTGAGGGGCACCCGGGAAAGTAACCCATTGCTTGCGGTAGATGAGATAAGCATTCACATTTTCCGACATGCCCGTTTGTGCCGGGTTATGCAAAAAGGGTGTAAAATTATACTGCGAATAAAGCGGCAACTGTTGCGCTTGTAACGTGCCGGCTAACCCTACAAAGAGGAAGAGGATAAAGAATAGCTTTTTCATCGTTTATTGATATTTTGTTTTGATTGAATTTATCTATTGATTCCAATTACCCATTATCTTATCGAAGAATTGAGACAGACCCCTTAAAGAGTTTATCCGACCCATCAAAACGAATTACATAATAGTAGGTGCCATCAGGTAATTCCTCACCATTGGAAGAAGTACCGTCCCAATCGTTCTGATAATTGTCGGATTGATAGACCAGGTTGCCCCATCTGTTGTAAATGCGGATCTCAAAGTCATCATAATTCCGGGCATTGCCAACTACAAATTCATCATTCACTCCGTCACCATTCGGTGAAAAGGCATTATTGACATCGAATACATAATCTTTTACAACTTTAACGAAGACCTCATCTTTGCTAACGCAACCATTGCTATCCGTAACCGTAATTTGATACTCCGTATCCTCAAACGGTTGCGCTGTTGGTTGGAGAACCATAGGGCTACTCAGGCTCTCGTTAGGCTCCCAGAAGAAGTCAGCGTTATTATCATTGCGGTTCGATTCAGCTTCTAAAACGGTTGAGTAGCCATAGCTGATGGTTGTATCCTTTCCTGCATCAATCTCAGGGAGCGCATGAACATAGAGGTTATTACGCGCTGTATCGACACAACCCTTATCGGATGTTACGTTCTGATAAACGCGATAGAAACCCGGTTCATCATAGACCCATGTTGGATTGGCCTCCGTACTTGTATTGATTGTATCAGGTGCTAAACTGGGCTGATAATCAAAATCCCAGTGGTAAGAAAGAGAACCCGAAAGGATGGAAGAAGTATCATTAAAGACAACAGTATCTCCATCACAAACATTGTCTACCTCAAATCCGGCTTCGGGAACAGGGTAAACCCGAACAGAGGATGTAACGCTATCGGTACAGCCATTGTCTGATGTAGCAACTAAGGTGACATTATAAGTGCCTGGCGCATCGTAAAGATGATCAGGCTCATTAGCCACAGAACCATCACCATCATCAAAATCCCAATTATAGTTATTGACACCAACGGGTATAGATGAGTTGTTGTTGAATTCAACCGGTTTTCCATCACAAACATTGTCAGCCTGGAAGGCTGCTTTTGGTTCGGGATAAACCTCAACTTCATCTGTGAATTTACCGACACAACCACTATCGGATATGGCAGTAAGAGTAACGGTATAAGTACCAAATGTGTCGTACTCATAAGTTGGGTTTTCCATCATCGATGAGTCACCATCGCCAAAATCCCATATATAGCTCATATTACCACCTTTTATGGTTGACGTGTTGGTAAAGTTAACAGGCGTACCATCACATACATTCTCAGCTGTAAATCCAGCGTCAGGTTTCGGGAAGACAGTAACATCCTGCCTGAATGTATCTGTACAACCATCGTTGGAAAACGCTACAAGCGTTACCGTATAAGTGCCTGTGTCGGCATAGGTGTGTGTTGGGTTGGGATTAAAGCTCTTGGTAGAATCACCGAAAAACCACTCGTAATTCAAGACACCAACGGGCACTGTAGAATTGTTCTGGAATATGACAGAGTCACCCTCACAAACATCGAGTGCAGTAAAATCAGCCGTGGGTTCCGGATCAACCTGAACAGTTTCCGTATGCTGATCAATACACCCGCTATCAGAAATCACGGTTAATGTCACATTGTAATCACCTATGGTATCGTAAAGATGAGCCGGATTTTGCATCATGGATGAGTCTCCGTCATCAAAATCCCATACATAAGTCAGGGAATCTTTATCTCCCTTGAAACTTGTACTATCCATGAAAAAGGTGGTATCGCCCTGGCAGACATCCATGGTTGTAAAGTCAGCATCAGGCTCAGGATTGACAACAACATCCTGAATGGATGTATCGGTACAGCCGTTATTTGTAGATACAACCAATGTAACAGTGTAAGTGCCGGTATCACCATAAAGATGTGTTGGATTGGGATTAAAGCTCGATGTGGTGTCACCGAAATACCACTCATAGCTAATATTGCCCTGAGGTACAGTGGATTGGTTATTAAAGACAACTGCAGTGCCTTCGCAAACATTATCGGCTGAGAAATCAGCCATTGGTTCAGGATACACGTCAACACTAATGCTATCTTGATCAATACAACCACTGTCGGAAATGGCAGTGAGTATCACAGTATATGTGCCAAGTGTATCGTAGAGATGCATGGGACTTTCCGCAGTGGAGGAGTCGCCATCGCCAAAGTCCCATATATAATCCAGGGTGTCACCCTTAAATGTTGTTTTATTGGTGAACATCATGGTATCACCATCACAAACATTGTTGGCTGAGAGACTTACTTGTGGCTCAGGATTAACCGTAACAGTATTGATAGCCGTATCAGTGCATCCTGCATTTGTTTCAGCAACCAGTGTTACTGTATATGTGCCGGTATCTGAATAGGCATGAGTAGGCGATGATGTTGTTGTTGACGTGCCATCGCCAAAATCCCATTCAAAATTCATAACTCCCACTCCCAAAGTGGATTGGTTTGTAAATGAGACGGATGTGCCATCACAAACATTAGGGGCACTAAATGCGGCTACCGGTTCGGATTCAACAGTGACTTGATTCGTTACTTGATCAACACATCCGCTATCGGATACTACAGTAAGCGTCACATTGTAGTTACCTGATGTATCGTACAAGTGTTTAGGATTCTTAGCTGTTACAGAGTCGCCATCATCGAAGTCCCAAATGTAGCTGAGTGTATCGCCTTTGAAAGTGGTGTTGTTCGTAAAGACCGTACTGTCACCTTTGCACTCAGTTGTGGCCGTAAAGGCAGCTTCAGGCTGCGGATTTACAGTGATCTGATTCACTGCGGTATCGCTGCATCCCGCATTTGTCTCAGCCACGAGGGTCACTGTATAAGTACCTGTATCCCCATATGTATAAGAGGGATTGGTTGAAGTTGATGTCGATCCATCACCAAAATCCCAATCAAAACTCATGACGCCCACCTTTACTGTCGACTGGTTGGTGAATGGGACGGGAGAGCCTTCACATACATTGGGGGCAGTAAATGCTGCCTCCGGTTCAGCTTCAACTGTTACTTGCTTCGTTTGCTGGTCAACACAGCCACTATCCGAAACAGCAACAAGTGTTACATCGAAAACACCTGATGTATCATACAGATGTTTCGGGTTTTTCATCATGGAAGAATCGCCATCACCAAAGGTCCATAGATAAGAGAGTGTGTCACCCTTAAAGGACGTGTTATTAGTAAAGATGGTGCTGTCCCCTTTGCAGACTGTTGTTGCTGTGAACGAAACATCTGGTTCCGGGTTCACAATAACAGTTTCCCTGGCGGTATCTTTGCAATTCGAGTTCGTTGAAACAATCAACACCACTTCGTAAGTGCCCGTATCGCCATAAACATGGGAAGGATCGGGATTCGAACTCGTTTCCCCATCGCCAAATTGCCAGTCGTAACTCATATTCACCGTAGCCGTGGACTGATTCGTAAAGCTAACGGAGGTGCTATCGCCACAGACATCACTGGTAGTAAAAGCAGCATCTGGCTCTGGTGAAACTGTCACTTGCTTCGTTTGCTGGTCTACGCAACCGCTATCCGATACAGCAGTAAGAGTAACATCAAAAGTGCCCGAGGTGTCATAAAGGTATTCAGGGCTTTCCATTGTAGAGGAATCACCATTGCCAAAGGCCCACACGTAATTGAGCGTATCACCCTTGAAACTCGTATTGTTCGTGAACATTGTCGTATCGCCAAGGCACTCGGATGTGGCCGTGAAATCGGCTTGTGGTTCAGGATTCACGACAACCTGTCCTGTGGCAGTATCTTTACAACCATTATTCGTCTCGGCTATCAGCGTGACAGTGTATGTACCCGTATCCTGATAAAGATGCGTAGGATCTGGATTTGAGCTTGTACTGCCATCGCCAAAGTCCCAGACGTAACTCAATACACCTGTTGTTACAGTGGTATTGTTTTGAAAATCAGCCGGTGTACCATCACATACATTATCTACACTGAAGGCGGCATCGGGCTTCGTATCTACAGTTACCGACTTGGTGACCTCATCGACACAGCCGCTGTCCGAAACTGCTCTGAGTGTCACAGAGAAAGTACCGGAAGTGTCGTACAAATGATCAGGATTTTCCATCGTGGAGGAATCGCCATCGCCAAAGGCCCAGATGTAGCTGAGTGTGTCACCTTTAAAGGTGGTATTATTCGTGAATTTTGTCGTATCGCCTAAACATTCACCGGTAGCTGTAAAACCAGCTTGTGGTTCAGGGTTGACGGTTACAGTACCTGTAGCAGTATCTGAACAACTGGTACCGGCTGTAACAATAAGTGTTACGTCATAAGTGCCCGTATCAGGATAGGTATGAGATGGAGCCGGGTTTGAACTCGTGGTGCCATCGCCAAAACGCCACTCGTAATTGAGGCCGCCAGATGGTGATGAATTATTTTGAAAGTCAGCTGCAGTCCCATCACAGACATTATCAACAGTAAAAGCAGCATCGGGATCATCAATAACTTCTACTGGTTTTGTGATCTGATCATTGCAGCCACTGTCCGAAGTAGCAGTTAATGTGACGCTGTAAGTGTCTGCTGAATCATATAAATGGGTAGGATTTTCTTTTCGTGAGGAATCGCCATCGCCAAAGGCCCAGATGTAGCTGAGCGTATCGCCCTTAAAACTCGTGTTGTTCGTGAATTCAGTACTATCACCCACGCATTCTGTGCTTGCGGTAAAATCTGCCTCTGGTGTGGGGTTAATGGTTATCGTCTTGTATACTGTATCCTCAGTGCAGGAGCCCGGGATGCAATTTTCAACATAGTGCTCAACCACAACAGTACCTGTGTCGGGGTAGGAAAATTGTGGATTCGGAGAATTCGATGTTGCTGAGGTTACCGTGCCAGAAGTATCAAACTCCCAGGCGTGTAGATCATACACGTTACAGGCAGGGCCGGTACCGGTACAATTGAACTGTACCGGCTGTTGTTCACAAACCGTGTCGGGTGAAAAAGTAAAGGATGCATCAGCAGGCTGAGCCTTTGCTTTTGAAATCCCAAACAACAAGAATAGTAATATAAAACCCCTACAGACTAGTAATAATTGCTTTTTCATAACAAATAGTTTTACAGTGATCAGCAAAATTTTATCAGTTGAACGCGAACAGGTTCACAATAATGCTTCATTGTGAGCAAAAGAAACAAAATATATATATAATCCCAAACCATTTCTCCACAAATTCATGTTGAAAACTTCCAAATGTCTTTTCAGCCAAGTACTGTGGCCATTATTTAGAATAATTATAAATTATCTCTAAACAAGATAAATGAACAAATTCTTTCAAAATTTAGGAGCAAATATAAGGGATCAAAAGTCAAAAGTATCCCATCAATGCTTCCAAACAAGCGGGTGGAGGGGTTTAAAGTCTTTTTAAACGTTTGAACAAAAGGGAGACCATTTTAGCTGAAAAGCATCATATCAGGTTGTTGGATTGGTGATCCGTCCTATAAACAAGAGTGTAGCTGTTTCTTTTTCCCTGATGGCCAAAACAAAGGGACGATCAACGCGCATGACAGGAGGCATAGAGGTAATGCCCACCCCCACAGAAGTAGCAGCAGCAGCTTCTGTCCCCTCCTCGTCTACCTTAAGGTGCACTTTGTGTTTTACATTATCAATAAAAAGCTGTTGCCCTGCTTCTTGGTTGATTCCTTCAAAATTTGCCCGTTGAGGATCAAATGCAACTCCCATTCCCATATCCATTAACACCTCCTTCATCTCTTTTTTAGAATTGAGCTCAAATTTAGGGAGGTATAACTCTCGTCTGCCGGCAGAATCTCCTTCAGATACAAGGGATTTCCATTTTTGAGCTCTCATATTTTGAATAACGTTATCCACTGTTCCCTTTTTGGGCAACAAGATCGTCATGCGGTACGAGCCATTGCCATAAGGAATTTCAGCTACTTCAAGGCTATCGGTGCTATGGTAGTAAAAGTTGGTCTTCTCATAGTGCATCATGGGCACCTGCGCATTTGAGCCATCAGGAAGTTCAAACTGACCTGGTGATGTTTTGCCGGGGTCAAAAGCATTGGTCCATTTGCCATTGAAATAAGTGGCATTGATAAGGAACATGACATGTTGATCATCAATCTCTTCGATAATCCTGGTAATCTTTCCTCCTGTATTTTGCTCAACCCAATGATTGATTGTCTTTTTAGCTGTGGGCGATGTAAAATCCAGGCCAATCAACTGGCTATGGTAATAGTGCTTTGTGGTATCGATAAATGACTGATCTAGTGAAAATGTATGTCGATACCAGATCGAATTCGCTATATGATTGGTGACATTTGAATCGATTGAAGGGAGCGTCTCTAATAGTTTTTTATGCGTATTGTTAATAGCATGATTTCTTATTCCTTGTTTTTTAAGCGCTTTTGTCATTTGCCCCTTTGTTTCCCCTTTTGCGCCATTGAACATCATGCAAAGGGCCATATTCATACTGATTGGCGAAATAAGGATATTGTCTTGTTCCTTTTTTGCCATCTGTTTCAGAAGGGAAATACCAAACTCTTTGTTCCTTTTAATGACATCCCTCTCAGATTCAGTAATTTCCATTAATTGAGGAGATCCAGTTTTTGATGGATGTTGATCTTTGGCACATCCGGCAAGCATATAAAAAATAGTGATGGCATAAACAAGTGTGATGGCGTTCATATGACTCGCTTTGCATTTAGAAATTAACTACCCTATTCTTCCACCCAAAGGTGGGAAAGAATTGTATTTTGCAATGTTCTACGTTTAAGTTACTATTTGAAGGAATTTATATAAACCACCTTCCCAAAGTTGAAAACGCTAACCTTAATAAGACACGCTAAATCGAGCTGGGATGATCCATCATTGGCGGACTTCAACCGACCTTTGAACAAAAGGGGGCGCAATGATGCTCCTCTTATGGGGCAAATTATTGGTACGTCTTTTAGCATGCCTGATCTTATTCTTTGCAGCCCATCAAAACGGACAAGTGAAACAATAGCAGTCATTATGAAAAAGGCCGATTATGAAATGGAGTTGCTGAAATATGAAGGTGAACTATACCTGGCTGACACAAGAACGATCCTTTATACGCTATCGCAGCTTGACAACCAATATCGTCATGTTTTCGTAGTAGCGCACAATCCGGGTATAACGGACTGCCTTAACCAATTAACGGGAGAACTGATCGATAATGTGCCCACCTGTGGTATTGCGCAAATCCAGCTCAATATCAATGCATGGCAAGAAATCACCCCTTATTCCGGCCATCTCACATTTTACGATATTCCTAAAAACCATAAATAAGACTCCTAAAAAGGATCGCTTTTTAACCATCTGTTTGCTTAGCGACTCAAGATGGCCATATTAAAAAAGCCCCACTCAGCAAAGAGTAGGGCTTTATTTTTAATAAAACCAAGACCTATTCCTTAATACGATTCAGGTGGACTGACTTGGTCCTCACATCACTTTCTTGATTTCTGATCTTCACAACATAAATGCCAGAATAGCCCCCAGTGGCAACTGGGGGCTATTCAGGTTCAAGTCCTTCGGACTTGAGGGTACGCCCCGGTTGGTAGCCCGACCAACGGGGTAGCGATCGTTTGTAGTTGGTGGGGACGCCAAATACGGCTGCAAAACCAGCCCCCAGTGGCGACTGGGGGCTATTCAGGTTCAAGTCCTTCGGACTTGAGGGTAAGCCAGTGTGCTAAAAAGTGCTAAGCCTGCTAAAAAGGTGTTCAAGTCCTTCGGACTTGAGGGTAAGCCCCGGTTGGTAGCCCGACCAACGGGGTAGTAATCGCTTGTAGTTGGTGAGGACGCCAACTACGGCTGCAAAACCAGCCCCCAGTGGCGACTGGGGGCTATTCAGGTTCAAGTCCTTCGGACTTGAGGGTACGCCCCGATTGGTAGCCCGACCAACGGGGTAGTAATCGCTTGTAGTTGGTGAGGACGTCAACTACGGCTGCAGCAATTGACGTGATGGATCACAATTTCCGCAAATGCTCCTCAAATACGTTGAGGTCCTTCTGGCCAAACAGGACAAAGCGCACATGTTGCGGATACTGAGCATTGGCAAGCGCCTCTTTGGTAGCATTGAGGGCAACCGGTGCCGCTTCTTCCAATGGATAACCAAACGCACCCGTGGAAAGAGCCGGAAAAGCAATGCTTTGCAACTGATGCTGCTCGGCCGGATCGATGGCATTGCGATGGCATTGGGCGAGCAGCTCATCCTCCGGCTTATCGCGCCCATAAACGGGGCCGAGGCAGTGGATGACGTGCTCGTTGGGGAGCTGGTGGCCACCGCTTATCACGGCCTGGCCGGGTGAAATGGGCGCCATAGGGCGGCACTCCCGGGCGAGTTCAGGGCCGGCTGCCTTGTGAATGGCCCCTGCTACACCGCCACCGATTTGCAGTTGGGCGTTGGCGGCATTGACAACCGCGTCACAATCGGGTTGGTGCGTAATATCGCCTTTGACGCATTCGATGGTTTTATTGCCGACTTGAAGTTCCATAATCTATTTCTTTATGATACAGTTCATCAAAAAATCAAAGAAGCCCATTTGCTATTTCGCTATTCTTACCAACGGTGGGAATAGCAAAACTACCGGGCAATTGCAGCTATAGCGCTTCGATCCCCTTCATCAAGTACCTCATTGAGGGCATTTCCGTATCTCCTCAAGGCTATGATAGATCGTTCTGCCATTGCGTCTCTGCTCTTATCATCATGATAATCATTTTTCAAGAAGTGGCCAAGTCTAACCGCTCGTGTCATAACTGATCACCTCAGCCATCCCGGCTTTTCACGCTCCAGATCATCCTTATCATCGATATCCGTTAGTGTGGGCAGTAAGTAGTAGGAAAGCCCCAAATTGCCACAAGTTGCTTTTGTCTCTTCCAGCAAGACAGGTTTGCTCCAGCTTTTTTGCTCGAAGAGAGCAGGATAAAGTGCGCTCATTCCCAAGAGGTAATAGCCGCCATCAGTAGCAGGTCCTATCACAACATCGTAATCATCTAATTGACGGCAGGCATCGTTAAGATGACTGGCTGTCACTGATGGACAATCCGCACCAATAATGATAGCCTTACTGTGACCGGCACCAAACACAGTTTCAAAGGCATGGTGCATTTTACTACCTAAGTTGTCACCTTGCTGGCAATATTTTGTAAAATAGCTCGCTAACCACTCATCATTGTAGTTACTATCATCTGCATAAAAAAGATAGCGGGCTGCATGAACTTGTAAAGCAACCTCCCTGGTATGGTGCAATAACTTATGGTAAACAGCAAGAGCTTGCTCCTCACCGATATCCTTTGCTAAACGTGTCTTAACAAGGCCCTTAACGGGATTTTTGATAAAAATAATCAGTGCCTCATCTACCATAAACCTTATCAATTACCGTTGCAGTATAGAACTTGAAGATCAGAAATTTGTTGAGTATCTTGTGAGGTTACAGTATTTATGCAAGAAAACCAATGATATGCATACTTTCTTTTTCTATCGTAAACAGCTCCCTCTTGCCTTTTTAATAGCTGCTTTATTTATGCTGCCGGCCCTAAACACTACAGCGCAGGACTATCCGGAAGACGACAACAACTATGAATCCGAGCCATCCCGGCAGACGAGTCAGCAAAAAGAGGACCGGCAAGAAAAGTCATCCCCTGATAAGCCGCAGCAGGACAAGGACTTCTTCAATTGGAACGATGCGTTTGTCGGTGGCAGTTTTGGCGCCCAATTCGGCTCGGTGGTTTTTGTCAATGCCTCACCTAATTTCGGTTACTATTTTACTGATAATATTGTAGGAGGTATAGGCGCCACCTACATGTTTCTCCACGACAAGCGGCTTGCCAATAATTTAAAAATGCATGTTTACGGAGGACGCCTTTTCGGGCGTTATCACATCATCGAGGGGCTCTTTGCGCATGCGGAGTACGAAGTTTTACGGCAGCAAGTGGTGCTGGAGGATGTTAATGTGACAACAAATCAGGAAAGAGATGGCGTAACTGTCCCCAGTTTGTTATTAGGTGCAGGTTACAGCCAAAGCTTAGGCGGCAGAAGTTCCTTCAATATTATGATCCTTTTTAACGTTCTTGAAAGCGACAACTCCCTTTACAGCAATCCCATTTTCAGGGTCGGCTTCAACATTGGGCTTTGAGGTAAGAAGCAATCCATCGCCCCATCAGCACTTATTTTAGTCCGGTTTAGTCAATGAAAGGGCTGGATTGCGTTCAAGGTTGAATGTTGAATGTTTGAGTGTTAAATGGGCAAGGTTCAATGTTCAAAGTCAAACCTCACCCGCTAAAGTTGGTTGTAACGCATTCCATTCCGGCCAATATCCATCAATGGCGATGCAAGTCCACACTATACTACACCTCCTTAAACATCAAGATTGGCGTATTTGGCGTGTTGTTCGATGAACTCCCTGCGCGGGGGCACATCATCGCCCATCAACATGGAGAAGATGTGATCGGCTTCGGCTGCACTTTCAATAGTCACCTGGCGCAGGGTTCGCGTATCGGGATTCATGGTGGTTTCCCAGAGCTGCTCGGCATTCATCTCACCGAGCCCCTTGTAGCGCTGAAGAGTTACAGCGTGCTCTTTGCCATCTTCCGCCAATCGCTTTACGGCCGCTTCTCGTTCTTCTTCATCCCAGGCGTATTCGTATTTCTTACCCCGCTTTAACAGGTAGAGCGGTGGCGTGGCAATATAGACATTGCCGCCCTCAATCAACTCCTGCATGTAGCGGAAGATGAAGGTGAGGATGAGCGTTGTAATATGGCTGCCGTCAACATCCGCATCGCACATAATGATGATCTTGTGGTAGCGGAGATTGCTGATGTTCAGTGCTTTGTCGTCTTCTTCTGTACCCACGTTGACGCCAAGAGCTGTAAAGATGTTCTTGATCTCATCGTTCTCGTAGATCTTGTGCTCCATGGCCTTCTCCACGTTCAGGATCTTCCCGCGCAAGGGCATGATGGCCTGAAAATTGCGGTCGCGGCCCTGTTTGGCTGTACCGCCTGCCGAGTCACCCTCAACCAAGTAGATTTCCGACTCCTCGGGCTTTTTGGTGGAGCAGTCGGCCAGCTTACCAGGCATTCCGGTGCCGCTAAGTACATTTTTGCGCTGCACGAGCTCTCTTGCCTTGCGCGCAGCTTGCCTGGCTTGTGCGGCAAGGACCACCTTATCAACAATTTTCTTGGCACTCCTGGGGTTTTCCTCCAGGAAGTTATTCAGGTATTCGCCCAATAAAGACTCAACAACACCCGTCACCTCGGAATTGCCGAGCTTGGTTTTGGTTTGCCCTTCAAATTGAGGTTCGGGCACCTTGACGGCAATAACAGTGGAGAGCCCTTCGCGAAAATCATCACCGGTCACTTCGAACTTCAATTTGGCGAAGAGACCGTTCCGTTCGCCATAGCCCTTAAAAGCACGGGTAATGGCGCGCCTGAAACCGGCCACGTGCGAACCGCCTTCAATGGTGTTGATATTGTTGACATAGGAGTGGACGTTCTCCACAAACGAGGTATTGTACTGCATGGCCACCTCCACCTGTACGCCCTCTTTTTCACCTTCCACGTGAATCGGCTCTTCAATGAGCGGATCGCGGGTGGAATCGAGATATTGCACGAATTCCTTCAGCCCCCCTTCCGAGTAAAACTCCTCGTAGCGGTAATTGCCCTCTTCATCTAGATCGCGCTCATCCTTGATGGTCAGGCGGATGCCCTTGTTGAGGAAGGCCAGCTCACGCAGGCGCGAGCGGAGCGTTTCGTAATTGAATTCCGTTTCG
>PXTV01000059.1:0-7054 GCA_003022985.1 Bacteroidetes bacterium SW_11_45_7
TTAACTATATAAAATATAATATTTAATATTCAAAATCTAATAACTAAGATCTTATGTCTTAAATCAAACATCAAACATCAAACATCTAATATCTTAAATCTAATATCTTAAATCTTAAATCTTAAATCTTAAATCTACCATCTACCATCAACGATTAATCGGATACCGCGCAACAGGCGTTACGGATTGATCGGTAAATTGGCCTTCCAGGTATTTGTAATACCCGGCCATTGCAATCATGGCTGCATTATCCGTGCAGTAGTCAAAACGGGGAATGCAAGTATGCCATCCGCGTTCCTGACCAGTGTCATGAAAGCGCTGTCGCAATTCTCGATTTGCCGACACGCCTCCCGCTATTGCTACATGGTCAATACCAGTTTCCCCGGCCGCCCGTTTGAGTTTGCTGAGCAAAATGGAGATGATGCGGTACTGCACAGATGCACATATATCCGCCATATTGTTGTTGATGAAATCCGGGTCTTCTTGTTCTTTCTCCTGCACAAAATAAAGAATTGAGGTTTTAAGACCGCTGAAGCTAAAGCTACAGCCCGGAATTTTGGGCTCGGGGAAGGAAAATGCATGAGGGTTGCCTTCAGCAGCCCGTTTGTCGATAACAGGGCCTGACGGATAAGGTAAGCCCAACAGTTTGCCGGTCTTATCAAACGTTTCCCCGGCAGCGTCATCCCTGGTTTCGCCAATCAGCTCCATCGATAAGTAGTCGTCAACGCGGATGATCTGCGTGTGGCCGCCTGAGACAGTCAAACACAGAAAAGGGAAGGAAGGACGCGGTTCTTCAATAAAATGGGCGAGCACATGCGCTTCCATGTGATTGACTTCAATCAGCGGAACACCCAGCCCCATGGCCAGGGCCTTGGCAAAGGAAGTGCCCACGAGCAGCGATCCCATAAGACCAGGCCCTTTAGTGAATGCTACTGCCGAAAGCTCTTGCCTCGTAACACCTGCTCGCTCAAGGGCTTGATCAACAACCGGTACAATATTTTGCTGATGGGCTCGCGAAGCCAGCTCGGGAACCACGCCTCCGTATCGCTTGTGTACATCTTGATTGGCAATAAGATTGGCGAGCATGTTGCCATCCTGCCAAACTGCAGCAGAGGTGTCATCGCATGAACTTTCTATGCCGAGTATAGTTACTGCCATAAACCATTTTACTGTCAATTAAGTATTCCTCGAACAATAATAAAGCAAAAATGACGAAACAGCTTCAACTCTTATAAGTCCAATGTTTATAGTTGGCAAAATGTTTGCGATACATTGTTGATAATGACCTTGCAAATATAGAATATTGGCTCTTCCAGGTAGGTGTTGATCAACAATATAAGCCTGTATGAGGGGTTGTTTTTTGAAATGCTGCCAATGTTGGGGAAAAGCTGCTGTGTGTAGTAAAACTCCGTCCTTTGACCTTTGGCACACGAATTTTTCTTTGCCCAAAGTTGTAATTCTTTACAATGATAGCAGTTTTTACATATCTATTTTGAAACGATTTGCTAAAATAGCGGGCTTCTTTTTGGGGTTCCTTTTTCTCCTGGTGGCATTCTTGTACGTTGTTTTGCGCCAACCAAGTGTTCAAACCAGGTTGGGGCCGAAAGTTGCTACGTATTTATCGGATCAGTGGGATACAAAAGTTCAGGTTGATCGGGCCAACTTTACATTCCTCAGGGACATTGTCCTCGAGAACGTCTATATCGAAGATCATCAACAGGACACCCTTCTGTATACAGGCAGATTACAGGTCCGGCTCGATGGGTTTGATCTTTTCAGCAAAAAAATCAGTGTAGAAGAAATTAACTTAAGTAATGGTTCATTCTATGCTTCAAGACAGACTGACCAGGAGCATTTTAATTACCACTTTATCACGCAATCTTTTCAAGGCGGGGACGAGGAAGAGGACAAGCCTGACAAGCAACCTGACCAGTGGCAGCTCGATCTCGACAATTTAGCCCTTGATCAGGTTAGCTTCCATCTCAACGATCAAAGGGAGGGAAACACCATCGATGCCAGCGTTCGGGACTTGGCCTTGAATGTTCGTCAGCTCAATGTTCCTGAGAAGAGAGCAGCTATCAATAATCTTACGCTGGAAGGCGTTTTTTTCCATTTGATTCAACTACAGGATACCTCAAGGTACCTGACTAAGCAAGTTGATAGCCAGCAAGTTGTTGTGCCCGTCCAAACCACTGATAGCACAAAGGATGATTTCTTACCCGGCTGGCAGATTACAACAACCGATGTGCGTATCGTGAACAGTACGTTCCGGTTTGATAATAGAATGGCTCCCCGATTGCAAGATTCCGTAATCGATTACGATCACATGCACGTGACCAATATCAATGTTGCCTTAAAAGATCTTTCCTATAATGATGATACATTATCAACGAATATTACCGATCTCAGCTTGTTGGAAAAAAGCGGTTTTGCTATCAATGAGCTGTCGAGCGATTTTACCATATCGGACAAAGGCTTTAGCTGCCGTGATCTCACTCTTACCACAAACAACAGTTACATCAGGCACTATTTTGCCATGGATTATAACTCATTTGCCGATTTTAAGGATTTTAACAACAGAGTAGAGATGCATGGCAGATTCAGTGATAGCAAGGTTGCGATTCAGGACATCCAATACTTTGCTCACGAGCTCGATAAGATTGCTCACAACACAGTCCACCTTTCTGGTGATGTTGAGGGGCAAGTGAACCATCTAACCGGAGAGGATTTGAAGATGGAGATAGCTGACAATAGCGAATTCTATGGTGACTTTAGTCTGCGCGGCTTACCTGATGTAGAAGAAACGTTCATCACGTTTCGATTGGACCACCTTGCCACAAATGCCAATGATATAGAGCAAGTTTATCCTCCGATTGAGCTTCCCGGGGAAATTGACAGAATGGGGCGCATGGTTTTTAAAGGTGCGTTTGACGGCTTTTACAACGACTTTGTGGCCGAAGGAACTCTTACATCTTCCATTGGGAAGCTCGAGTCAGACCTTAACTTGAAAATTGATGAAACCAACAATGTGGCTCACTACAAAGGAAACCTGGCAGCTGATGAACTCGATCTGGGCCAAATGTTCGACAGGCAGAACACCATGGGAAAAGTAACCTTTGCATCTACTCTGGAAGGAAAAGGGCTGACACTGAGCCGGTTGGATGCTGATCTCGATACAGACATTCAAAGCTTAGAACTCAACGGTTATCAATACAACGGTATTGTCATGGAAGGACATGTCAAGCAAAAGTTGTTTACAGGGCTTCTCCGGGTTAATGATGAGCATTTGGGGCTGGATTTTCAGGGAACCATGAACTTCAATAAGCCAAAGCCCGATTTTCAGGCCAATGCCACCATCGACTCTGCGAACCTGAAGGCCATTGGGTTGGCAGACCAGGAGTATATCCTTCAATCATCAATGAAACTGGATTTTGAGGGGAACTCTATCGATAACCTCCTGGGTAACATTGGCCTTTATAACACGCAAGTAGACAAGAAAGACAAAACTTACAAACTTGACAGCTTTCAGTTAGATGCTCATAAAACCGGGGAACAGAAAACGATAATCCTCTCATCGGGCTTAGCAGATGCCCGTTTCAAGGGAGTTCTGAATTTTGAGGAATTAGTACCCGTCCTTTCCAACTATTTCAATAATTACTTCAATACGCGGCTCCGCAAGGGACAGAAACCCGAAGAGCTTTTTAGCGAGCAATTCCAATACCATATCCACCTGAAAGAAACTGAAGGTTTTACGAACATGTTTTTACCGGATTGGCGATTACAAGGTGAAACGATTGTAGAAGGGACATTTGATAGTAAAGGATACGATCTCTTGCTGAATGCATCAATACCTGCGCTGGCCTACCAAAATACGGTGTTCCGCAATATCCATATCAGGGGCGAATCGGATCAAGCCGAGCTTAATCTTGCCGCTAATATAGCAGAGGTTGAATTGAATGATAGCCTTATTAGCAAGGATATATCGCTTACAACCACAGCGTCAAATGACAGTGTGTTTTTTAGCACCAATTTGACGGGCGCTACGGACAAAAACCGGGCGACTATTAACGGCTTGGTTAGTACCAAACACGATTCTTTTATTGTTGCCAAATTGTTACCCTCTAAGGTGTTTTTAAACGACAAAAAATGGGAAGTTTCCGAGAACAACTACGTTCGTTATTCGCCAGGTCAGCTCACCATTTCCCGGTTTGTTATGCAACAGGGCAATCATAAGCTCAATCTGGAAAGTTATGTCAATAGCAATGGCAATACAGTTGTGAAGATCGGCCTGGAGAAAATCCGTTTAGGTGATGTGACGCATCCGTTTTTCAACAATCCCGATTATCATATTCACGGCACTGCTAATGGCAATATCAGAATAACGGATATTTTTAACGATCCGTTTTTCATATCCAGTCTCCGTATAAATGATGTTTCATTCAATGCTGATACAATCGGTGACGTGGAACTCATCTCCGATTATCAGCGGGATGATCAAATTTTTCATATAGACATGAACGTGAGCGGTGACAAGCATAACCTCCGTGCCCTTGGCACCTATAATATTGGCGGTGAGGAGAACAAGGCTGATATCGATATCGATATTGATCGTATCACCCTATCAACAATTGAAAAATACGTTGAGGAAGAGTTGGCGGATGGGCGGAAGGGAATCTTCGTTTAGCCGGGAATTTTGAAAAGCCCGAACTAACAGGTTCCCTCACTTTTCACAATACTGCATTCACTGTCAATTATCTGAATACTCACTATTCGCTCGACAATCAGCAAATATTGTTCGAAAAACGATGGCTCGACTTTCAGCGCATGACGCTCTCCGATGAAAAAGGTAATACGGCAACTCTCGGTGGGCAGATCTTTCATAACAATCTTAGGAATTTATCGCTCGATGCCTATTTGTCTACTGACCGCTTTCAGTTTTTAAACACCACACGAAAGCACAACCAGGATTACTACGGCACAGCTTACGGTGACGGTACGGTCGTTTTTCAAGGGCCTTTAGATGATATTGAGTTGTTTATCTCTGCTAAAACGGATCAAAAAACTGAGCTTTCCATTCCCATTGCGGGCTCCAACAATTTAGAAGACAACAACTTTTATCGCTTTGTCAATAATAAGGATCAATCGGACAGCACATCCAACAATGAAGAATTTGAAACCAATACGCAGAACTTTCGGGTCAATTTTGATCTCGAAGTAACACCTGAAGCCTTGGTTCGCATTATTTTCGATCTGGAATCGGGTGATATCATCAAATCCAGGGGGTACGGGAATATCGAAATGCTGATCAACAACTTTGGCGATTTTACCATGGTGGGCACATACGAGATCAGAAAAGGTGACTACCTGTTTACGTTCCAGGATATCGTCAATAAAAAATTTGTGATCGATAATGGGGGCAAGATTATATGGACCGGTAACCCTTACAAAGCACGGCTTGATCTTAATGCCATTTACGAAACCCGTACAGCTCCTTATCCCCTCATAGCCAACCTTATCAGGGAAGATGAGAAACAGTTAGAAACAGCCAAGGACCGCTACCCGGTTGATTTGTATCTGCAGCTTGGCGGATCACTCCTCAACCCGAATATCGGGTTTGATGTCCAGATGCCGGAAGCGCCACCGACCTTGCGGAGCCCCGTAGAAAGCCAGTTAAGAGCTATCAAACAGAACGATAACGAGTTGAACAGGCAGGTTTTCGGCTTGCTTGTCCTCAATAATTTTCTGCCCGACCCAAATCGGACACGCTCCCTGGCTGCTCAAACAAACTCAGGTGTGAACAACACTGTAAGCGAATTTCTTTCGAACCAGGTATCAATGTACTTCAGCGATTGGTTTTCCCGATTTGTTACCGAAATGGATTTTGACTTTAGTTACCGTCAATACCGGGTTAATTCCTCAGAAAATCAGGATAATTCATCGCAGGATCCTGAGGAATTGCATCGAGAAGGGCAGGAGGTGGAGGTGGAAATGTCAAAGAAATTTTTCAATGACCGTGTTTCCGTTAACATAGGCGGCAATGTTGATATCAACAACACTTCCACTTCCCAGAATCAGAACAGGATCAGCAATATTACCAGCGATTTTGTTATCGAATACGATATCCAGGAGGATGGCAATGTGAAAGTAAAAGCTTTCCGTAAAGGGGATTATGATATGTTCACCAATAAAAGGGAAAGCAAAACGGGGGCCGGTCTATTTTACAGGGAGCAATTCGATACCTTGAGCGAGCTCATTCGCAAAATTACCGGAACTGAACAAGACAAGAAGAAGAACAAAAGGGATCAACAAAAGAAACAAGACACCCGGCCCACCCAGCAACTCCCCTGAAAGAAATTGTCGCTACACCGGGCTATAGCTCCTTTAACATGGCTTATTATTTATTTTTACCATTTAATAATTGTATAAAAATATGTCGATTATCGATTTATTATTATGAAGAATCAATCATAGAACTTGTTTGTTGTCTAAAATATTAAGACACTTGTTGCGTTGTTAGTAACTTGACCGAGGCTCTGCTTTGCATGAAGTAAAAGGTGAGTTTATTCAATCATTGGTAATAAGCATGTGAGTCGTCATGAATCCAAAATTTTCTGCAAAACATATTGGTCCCTCCTTTGTCATGCTTCTGCTTATCCTGGGTGGCTGTAACATGTGGACATTCAATCCAAACAAGACTTATGATGAAGCCAAGGAGATGCAGCGCCCCTATGATGCTGTTATTGTACCGGGTGTCCCTTTGGAAGGAGAGGACTGGAGCCAAATTATGCAGGCCCGCGTGTATTGGTCTTACCATCTCTATCAAGAAGGAATAACAAAAAATATCATCTATTCGGGCTCGGCTGTGTATACGCCTTACATAGAAAGCAAGGTTATGGCCTTATATGCAAAGGAACTCGGCATGCCCGGGGAAAACATCTACATGGAAAAATGTGCTGAGCACTCAACCGAGAACCTTTACTATTCCTATCGACTCGCTAAGGAATTGGGCTTTGAAAAGGTTGCTTTGGCCACCGATCCGTTTCAAACGTTTATG
>PXTV01000059.1:7111-10627 GCA_003022985.1 Bacteroidetes bacterium SW_11_45_7
AGCCATTGGAACGTTTTATGGGCTCGCTTGGGTTCAAGATCAATTACGAAGGCAAGGAGAATGGCGATAAAAAACCTTGCCGGCAACATGTGTCCCATTCGTTAAGTCAAAAAAAGGATGACAGGCAAGACGACTCTAAGTCCAAATCGAATTGAGACATTTTATCCGTTGAGTGAATCCTTTGGTTTTTGGGCAATGGTTTGGTAAAACGGGACGCCTTTTGAAAAATATTCTTCCTCTATCAATATAAAACCGCTTTCCTTCAACATGGCATCGGTAGGTCTGTTCAAATGACAACCCTCGGCAAGGTACTTCCAGACAGGGGTTGCCATATTTTGCAGAAAACCACCAACTGACGACTTTGCTTTGATATGCTCCAGTACAATCAGTTGGCCGCACGGCTTCAGCCATTGGTAAAACCGGTCAATCGCTTCTTTGGACTTATCCACAGTACAGAGAACAAGCGTTGCGACAACAGCATCCAGGCTACCTTCTTGTACGCGTTCATCCAGCTCATTATCACCAACGCCTGCCCGTATCCATTCAAGATTGGCTTGCACAGTTTCGGACTGTAGATTTTCAGTTGCCTTTTGGATCATGTGAGGCGAGGGTTCAGCGGCTAAGATGGTTGTGCCGGCCGGGTAAAGCGGTAAATTGGCGCCCGTTCCAGCGCCTACTTCCGGTATGGTGCCCTGACAATTAGAAAGGAGAGCCTTGCGCCTTTCGTGTAGCTCTTGTCGTTCCATGCCGTTCATAAACGGATCGTAAAGACGGGCTAATAAACGGCTGTAAAAACTACTTGAACCTGTGCCTGATGCATTATTATCCATGAGCTAATCATTCGTCAGATGCACGAAAAGATCGCATAATATCTGGCAGTGAGTGGTAGAGCAGCAATGAATCGGTTCATTCCGTGCGTTACAACTCAACAACTTTTACGGTATCGGCATCCAGATTTTTTTGAAGAAAGTTCTGCAATTTATCTTTCACATTGTTCCTTTTGAAGGACCATAACAATCCGCTCCTGTTCCACTTGACGCCAATCGTTGGGGCTACTCCCCTTTTGATCGATGTGCTGTCAAAGCCTGCCATTATTGAAATGGCTTTTACCTCCGGGAAATAGTCCTGCACTTCCTTACGCAGGTCGGTAATCCGTTCTTTCCGTGTTGCTAATTTTGATACCACCTGTGATGTCGCTTCATCGGCAATTTCCTTCTTGGTCTTTTGGGGTAATGCCGTTTGCACAAGATTTAAGAAGGTGTTATCAAGTTGGTAGTTATCAAGTTGCTGACTAAGCAAAGCCACTCGTTGGTCAGGCACATATTCACCGAGCATATACACTTTTAGCTCATCCGTTTGCCGCTCATTCTGGATGATTTCCCAGTTAATCACTTCCTGGCCCGGGTTGCTGAGATGGTCATCGATAAACTGCTCCACTGATTGTTTTTGGTTTTCCCGTTCAATGACTTGTTGCAGCAAATAGGCACTCGGTGCCACAATGATAATAGCCAACGCCACACCACCCTGTAGCGCACGTTTCCGCACCACACTGGCTGCCGGCTCTTGATACGGAAACCCCAAAAGCCTTACAACAAGGACAGTTGCAAACGTGATGAAGACGCTGTTGATCATGAACAAATACAAAGCGCCAAGCAAATAGAGCCAATAGCCCCGGGCAAGGCCAAATCCGGCCGTGCACAAAGGCGGCATGAGTGCAATTGCAATGGCCACACCTGGTATGGCATTTGTGTTTTCCTTACGTGTATAGGAAACAATGCCCGCAACACCCCCGAACAGGGCAACCATTACATCCAGGAGCGTAGGACGGATACGGGCTGTGATCTCAGCATGTGATGAGGAAGTAAAGGGCACTGGTGCCTAAACTCACCAATACGGCTGCCAGGAAATCCTTCAAAGCCCGGCTGAGGTTGGCCCTGTCATTGATGCCAATAAAGAGACCAACGCCAAGAATGGGCGTCATTAGCGGTGAGATGAGCATGGCGCCTAAAATGATGGCCGGTGAGTTGGTGTCGAGGCCAATGGATGCAATCACAGCCCCGCAAAACAGGATCCACAGGTTGGCGCCACGTATGCGCACGCCTTGCTGGATCGAGGCAAAGGTGCCCTCAAAATCCGTCATATCTCCGCCCTTGCGGAGGTTGATGACGTCAGCAATACGTTTGAACTGTCTGAACAGCTTACATTTGATCCTGTTAAGTTGACGCATCATGAGAATTTCTTAACGTAATAGAGGATGATTTTCTTTTCCCGTTGACAAGGTTGGGCAAGACGTAAAAGCTACAATAGCCTAATAAAATGATGCTAATGGTACTTAAAAATTACTGGTCAGGTCTCATATTGATTAATGTCACATTAACAAAGCTATAAACTTACCAACATCAAAAATCCACCCTGTAATAAAAGATCGGCAGGAAGCCGAGCTGGTTCACCTTGCGCACCTTTTGGTTGCCTCCTGCATATTGCATAGTTCAGCTTGATATCCGCGCGGAAGTAGTCCTTGAACTGCTTACTGTTGCGCAGCGAGTCGATGCCCACAACTTCCCCGGCTGCTTCTGAGGCAGCCGTGTCCACAGGCGTGTAGCGCTGGCCGCCACCCCAGGTCACTTTGCCACCCACACCAAAAGTGTGTTTATTCTTCTCACCCCACTTGAACTCCTTTGTGCCCAAAAGGTTAAGCATGTAATTGCCGTTGAAATCGGAATTGTAGCGCTTGCCATTGCTGGCCACATAGGTGGCATCGTACAAGGAGCCCGTAAACATGTAAAAAAAGCTATTGCTGAAGAATTTTTCCAGTGTCAGCTCCAGGCCATAGTTGCGGCCGGTTCCCTCATTGACTAACTCATCGGGGAAAAAGCGGGCAAAGGTGTTGCCCTCGTTAATGATGGAATAGGAGGAAGGTTCTTTTTCCACTGGCAGATCGTACAGCTTCTGGAAGTACGTCTCCGCTTTCAGGCGCAAGTTGCGGCCGAGCGATAGGTCGTAGCCCAGCACGTAATGATTGCTCCTGGTGAACCCCAAATCCTCGTTGGGCAGACGGTAACTGCCATTGGCCCCGTATTGCCGCTGAAAGTAGATGTAAGTTGGCTGTATCTGGCTGTGCATGCCAAAGCCAAAGCTCAGCGACTGCTTTTCGGCAAACTGCCAGTCGATGCCCGCCCGCGGCTCGATGGCAAAGCTGTTACTCAAGGTAAAATACTGCCCGCGTAAACCGGCTGTTAGAGAGAGTGTGGCCAACGGCTTGAACTGCCATTGGGCAAAAGGTTGTAAAAGCACATCAACGCCCTGGTGGTCGATGCGCGTCTTGAAGCGGTTATTGCCGTCTTGGTTGTAGATGCTGTCCGTGAAGTTGAAGTGGTACGCATCGGTGTACATGCCCGTTTTAAGCGTGTGACGAGCATTGGCTTTGTGGTTGATGAAAAAGTTGAACGAGTCCTTGTTCTGGATGAAGCGGTAGTTGATCTTGTCAACGATCGAATCGATCACAAATGTAGAATC
>PXTV01000060.1 GCA_003022985.1 Bacteroidetes bacterium SW_11_45_7
TTGTGGCTTGTTCAGGGTTTGCAAGTTAATGCAGAAAAGGTAGTTCTGCGACATCTATGGAAAGGAATTTGTCAACTATAAATGCTCACTTGTGTTGCCAATTGTAATCTGACTTTATGCAACGCTTTTTACTCAACGCCCTGATCGCTTCGTTTTTTGTGGCCGGTATGTTCCACTTCATCAATCCCAAGCTCTATATGTGGCTGATACCGGATTACATCCCCTATCCGTACATCGTCAATTTCCTGGCCGGGGTTGTGGAAGTTGCCCTTGCCATGACGCTCATCATGCCTCAAACCCGCAAATATGGCGCCATTGGCGTCATCCTGCTGATGATCGCCTTTATTCCGGCCCATATCCACCATGTCCAAATCGCCAACTTTGCCAGCGAGCAGCTCTACATCAATCCATACGTGGCCTGGATACGCCTCCTCTTGATCCATCCCCTGTTAATGGTTTGGGCGTATTGGGCGGGGTTTTGGTATGGGGAGAAAGCTTCTTGAACTTTTGCTATGGTTGCTCCTTAGTCTCATGGCGTTGCCATCTCCCCGCATCAGAGGTTGAGAAAGAGCCGGATTATTTGTAAGTTTGCACTACATTGCGGGGTGGAGCAGTAGGTAGCTCGTTGGGCTCATAACCCAAAGGTCGCAGGTTCGAGTCCTGCCCCCGCTACTAACAAGTCATCATCACATGGCACATGCAGGTTAAGAGATAGCTTGCCAAATTGGTGTGACACAGTTGTAACGGAACAGGCCGATCAATTTTTGATCGGCTTTTTTTATATTGGTATGGTCTGAAATGATCATGCCATGTACACCATTTGGCAGGAAACGGTGTTCTTCCGCTTGCTGCTGCCTTTTATGGCAGGGATCATCGCTGCTATATTCATCGACTTATCCCTTTTAACATGGGGTACTGCTTTTGGCGTATTTCTTGTCATTTTTTACCTCCATCACAGAAATGAATCATTTCACCTCCATTACTACGGCATGGCTAAAGTCAAACTCACCTTTCCGCCCGTTGAAAAGGAGAACTCGCTCCAGGCAAAAGTGACGGTTCAGCAACTGATCGATTCCTCGGGGAAAACCTATCCGGTAACGGGTAAGGCATTGCTTTACCTGGAAAAGGACGCTCTCGCCCGCTCCATCTTTTATGGGGATGTGCTGCTCATCAAAAACCGACTGGAGGAAATCGGGCCGCCCAAAAACCCGGGCGAATTCGATTACAAAGAATACATGAGCTTCCAGCAAATTCATCATCGCACGTTCCTGGACAGCAGCGATTGGGTACGTTACCAATCCGACCGAGGTAATCCCTTCTACTCCACCATTTACGAGATCAGGCACTACTTTTTAGCAGTGCTGGAACGGCAGATCCAAAATGATGAGGCTCTTGCAGTTGCATCTGCTCTCCTCCTCGGCTATCGGGCCAAACTCGGCAACGATGTGGTGCTGGCTTATTCAAGTTCAGGGGCCATGCATGTTCTTGCAGTTTCAGGGCTGCATGTTGGCATTATATTCCTGATATTGCGGTCAGCATTAGCACCGCTTTATCGAAAGAAGAACCGGGAGGTGGTTGGCGTAGGGATCACGCTTCTATGCATTTGGCTTTATGCCATGCTCACCGGCTTAGCTCCTTCTGTACTCCGCGCATCTACCATGTTTTCCCTGATTATCATTGGCACAACGATCAGACGTGACACCAATATTTACAACATCCTGGCTGCCACTGCCTTTCTCCTTCTTTGTTTTGACCCTTTTCTGATTATGGAAGTTGGTTTCCAGCTCTCATTCTGTGCTGTGGCCGGTATTGTGTTCCTTCAGCCAAAGATTTACAACTTGTTGATTGTGCGGAACTGGCTTGGCGATAAGATTTGGGCCATAACAGCTGTCTCCTTTGCAGCGCAGCTGTCAACTTTCCCCATAAGTTTGCTCTACTTCCACCAGTTTCCCACGCTATTCCCCATCTCCAATCTTATCGTGATCCCGGCTGCTTTTGCTATACTTCATGTTGGTCTTGGCCTTTTTGCGCTTCACTGGCTCAAGTATATTGGCGATGCAGTAGGCTGGCTGCTCAACACCATGATCACGTGGCTCAACAAAGCCATTTTCTTCCTTGACAATCTCCCCTATTCACTTATTCAGGGGATATCCATCTCTGTACCTGAAAGCTGGTTGATCTACATCCTCACATTTGGTACTGTCTTTTTCCTGGTTCACCAACGATGGTTGTATCTCCAATGGGCACTTGTGGCAGCTTTGTTACTCACAGGCTGGAACAGCTACGAGAGCTGGCAACAAAGCCGGCAACAAAGCCTCACTGTTTACAAAGTTGATAACAGATCAGCAATTGAATTAAGGGATGGCAGCAAGGCAGTGTTCCTGGCCGATTCATCCCTGTTGGCGAACGAAAGCCGTATGCTCTTTCACATTAAGCACAACTGGTGGGATAACAGCTTACAGCAAGTCGAAAAAGGCACGAAAGCTCCTGCTGTACCAAAGGCATCAGCAATAACCCGGCAAGACAACTTTTATCAGCTCGGCAACAGCCGGATTGGCATCATCGATCACAAATTACCTAAGCATTCACCAAAAAGTAGATTGACGCTCGATTACCTGATTCTCAGGGGTAACCCTGAGATCGATATCCAAAACATCGATAACTGGTTCGAGGTGGATCACCTCATTATCGACTCATCCACACCTGCATGGCGGGCCAGAAAATGGAAAACGAAAAGCGAGGAAACGGGAATCCATTGCTATGCCGTGCCGTTAAATAACGCTTTTGTGGCGAACTTGTAGGGGGAGTTGGCTATTCGATCAGATTCCGCATAACTGACGTGCTCTCGTAAAGGTGGACATCCTTTTGCAAGTTATTCCGCCAGTTTTGCCACCTGTCAGCCATTGCGGAATCCTGTTGCATTTCCTGCTTATCACCGGCAAGCGTTTGAAAGGACCAGTTATCGATCTCCTTTTTGATATTGTTGAATTTTTTGGATTTTTCTTGTCGCTCTTGCCGGAATGATTTGTATTCCTCGAAATTGAGAGGAAAAGATGATTTTTCCCTTTGCCTTTTCAATCGCATAGCATTCTGCTCAATCAACTGGAAGGTTTCATTGGCCTGTACTCGTTCTTCACTTTTGTCCTTGATCTTCTCAACATTCTCGTTCAGCGGCCATTGATCATAACCGGCCGGGTCAATTTGCGACCACGCCATGGCGTTATCCTGCTCCCTCTCCCCTATTTTGATTTCCGAATACCTTGTGGGCAGGACAATATCGGGCTCTACGCCTCTGAGTTGCGTGGCTTCGCCATTGATCCTGTAAAACTTTTGGGTGGTCAATTTCAGCGAGCCCATAGGTTTTAACTCTTCCTTTTCATCGGACACAAAGCGGTCAAGGTTCACAAAACGCTGAACCGTGCCCTTACCGAATGTGTGCTTACTGCCAATGACCAAGCCCCTGTTGTAATCCTGTATGGCTGCTGCAAAAATTTCGGATGCTGAGGCGCTGATGTTATTGACCATCACCATCAGGGGCTTACCGAACCGGAGAGTGGTATCTTTATCCCGCAAAATACGGGGTTCACCTCTTCTCGCTTTCACCTGAACCACAGGCCCTGATTCGATGAAAAGCCCTGCAATTTTGACAACATCTTTCAAAGAACCGCCTCCATTACCGCGCAGATCGAGGATAATGCCTTCTGCCCCGTTCTTTTTGAGCTTCTTTACTTCTTTGCGCACATCATCAGCCGAATTGCGGCCGGTTTCCCGGTTTTGAAAATCGGCATAGAACTTGGGTAGTTTAATATACCCGATGGAGGGATAATCATCCCGCTCGATCATGATCGAGCGGGCGTAGGTTTGTTCCAATACCACAACATCGCGGATAATGGGTATTGTGGTGATGGTGCCATCGAGCTTTTTCACCCGCAGGCGTACCTTTGATCCTTTTGGCCCACGAATGAGCTGAACAGCTTTATCCAACCGCATACCCACTACGTCCACCATACGGCCTGTATCACCCTGGGCCACCTTTATTATCACATCACCGGCCTTGAGATCACCCTGCCGCCATGATGCACTGCCCGGCACAATGCGCTTCACCTTTATCTGGCCATCCTGCTGTTGGAGTGTAGCGCCAATCCCTTCCAACTGCCCTGACATGGAAATATCAAAGTTTTCTTTGTCCTTGGGAGGTAAGTAATTTGTGTGAGGATCGTATGAATTTGTGATGGCATTAAGATACATATTGATACGGTCCTTGCGTTCCATCTGGTCAAGGCGATTAAAATATTCTTCCTGGTCTTCCCGCACTTTATTACGGGCTTTCTTGCGCAAGGTATCCATTGGAGTGATGGAGAAAGCCGTATCACTGTTAGCCCTCCGGTCCTGCTGGTTGAACCATCTGTTGGTAGCTTCCCGTAATGTTTCGTATTTCAAGGTTTTACGCCAAACCTGTTTCAGTGCCTCTTTGTTGGAGGCGTATTCGCGCTTCTCTCCATCCAACTCAAACGACTCCTTTTCGGTAAAATCAAAAGGTGTGGCCAAAATATCCTTGTAGAAGGATTCAGCTTGTTTGATACGTTTTTGAATAATGTCATAGGATAAATTGAAGAAGCCGAACTGGGCGGTTTTAACCTGATCATCGATCCGCTTTTCATACTTGCGTAACTGCTTCACATCGGATTTGGTAAGAAATCTTTTGTTCCCATCCAATCGCTTCAGGTAAAGATGAAATGTTTGTTCCGAAAATTGATCATCAACTTGAATGTCCTTAAAATGATTGACCTGAAGACCTTGTTGTATTAGTTTGACAAGCATTTTTTGCTTTTGAAGATCGGGCGTCTCGGAGTTTGAGGTAGGTGTATGAGAGGTTATCAGGAGCGATAATAAAAGAATTACGACAGGTCGAATCACTTTAGTGGGATTGATTTTATGAAAACCGGATGAGATCAAGGGATTTTGCGTATTCATGCTGAACTTTATTGATATAACAACTAACTGCGAACTGCTTTGTTCGTCATTCTAACGAATATGCAGCGTATTTCTTTCTCTTTAAAATTACAAAATGATAACCGGCATCTTACAATAAATGAAAAGGTTTGGAAAGAATCAGTTTAGTTTCCGAACAGCTCAAGAGAACCTACCCATGAGATGAAAAGGGAATTCGTAAAACTGAATAAAATTAGGAAAAGAGCAAAAATCAGGATAACTCCTCAACTTCAATAGCATCCACCGGACAGCCATCTTCCGCGTTTTGTAAGTCGAGAAGATCCGTAGCATCATCCAGCGTCAATTCCCACACATCATCTTCTTCGTTAAATGTTGCGTTGAACAGGTCAACTTTACCGTCATCTGCCTTCCTGAAGTATTTCGGTGCTTCTGCCGTGCAGGAATGGGTACCGATGCATGTATCGCGATCGAGCGTTACTTTGTATTGCATAAATGTGTTAGCAAGTTTTTCATTCAATATCAACCTGTGGATAAGAAAGGAATGTTGTAACCTATCCTGTCAGA
>PXTV01000061.1:0-8538 GCA_003022985.1 Bacteroidetes bacterium SW_11_45_7
GTTGGCCCCGGTCATGGACAGCACCTTTTCCAGGTCGATTGTTCGCACCTGGCGCTGGCCAGGGAGAGCACGTTTGAGTTCCTTTTCGTTCACCTGATCCTGTGCAAAACAAGGGTAGCACACAAAAAGCGTTACAATTGTCAATAGTGATCGTATTATCATAATAGGGTTTGTTTTTATATTATCCTATGAAAAACCGCATATCAAAGCACGGGATCACACCAAACAGCTATTCATTTTCCTCTTTGTGATGGCTCCAGCATTTAGTTTGCGGTTGAGGTGAAGAATTCGTGCCTTGGATATGCCGGTTCATAAGATTTAGGTTGATGAATTTTGTTTCTTAACCGCTTCCACTTCAGCGCCATCCGAAACCAGTTGCTTGCCATGGACAATCACTTTGTCATTTGTGGAGAGTTCCTTGTTGAGCACCTCAAAGTAGTTTTCTCCCTCAATCCCGAGGCGAACGGGCACTTTTTCCACAATACCGTCTCTCACTACATAGACAAAGTATTGATCTTTCTGTGCCGAAAGCGCAAGGTTGGGCAGCGTAAGGGCGCCTTCCCTGCTCTTGAGTGTGAGCCGTACCTCTGCATACATACCCGGCTTGAGGCGAAACGCAGGATTGTCCAGGTCGAACTGTACATCCATGGTTTTCGAGCCCATTTCAAGGGCATTGGCCATTCTGCTCACTTTGACCTGAGTGGTGGAGTTGGGTAACTCAGGGATCGTGATCGTTGCCTTTGTTCCCTTTTGAATGGCAGAGACATCTGACTCCGGCACATCCAGCGACAGGCGAATGGGATCGATGCGCTTGATGTTCACAATGGCCGGCCCGTCATCTCCGCTCAGCCCGGTTTGAAGAACCGCGCCCTTGTCAACGTGGCGCTTGGTGACAACCCCGTCAAAGGGAGCGCGCACCTTCAGAAAACCGAGCCGGTCTTTCGTGGCCTCTAAGTCAGCCTTGGCACTCTCATATTTGGCCTCGGCTTCCTCCACTTTCTCGATGGTCATCAAGTCAGGACTCTTATCATACACCGATTTCAGCCGTTCATAGACCTTCTTCTTCGTTTTGAGCTGTGCCTCGAGCTTTTGGCGCTTGCGTGCCAACTCAGGATTTTTTAGCTCAGCGATCACCTCTCCTTCGGTGACCTCATCGCCAATGTCTTTGTGCATTCTCTGCACAAAGCCACTTTCCATGGCATAGAGCGTCACTTTCTCCTCCGCGATCAGGTCTCCCGTCAGCAGCTTGTCCTAGGTGAAATCCCGCTTCTTGGGCTGCACCACCTTCACACGGGGCGTTTTATTCTGCTCCCCGGTTTCCTGAGCTTTCACGTTTCCCTTACCTCCTTCGTCTGTACCGGATGAGCATCCGGCTATAGCCACTGCCATTGCCAATAGCAACAACAATGGAAATTTTTCGACATTATTGATCTTGATCTGTTGCATTGTTAGTTGATTTTGTGATGAGTGAATACAATATTGGAATTATGAATAATGTAAGCAGGGTTGCCGCTATGGTTCCGCCAATGACGGCACGTGCCAGCGGAATGTTGGCCTCGCTGCCGGCGCCAATGCCGATGGCAATGGGCAGCAGGCCAAAGACCGTGGTAAACATGGTCATCAACACGGGGCGGAAACGATCGGCTGATCCTTGAATCACAGCTTCATGAAGGGAATAACCCTCTTCCCTGAGCAGCGTGTTCATGCGAGCGATGAGGATGTTGCCGTAAGCCACCGCTATGCCAACAGTCATGATGATGCCCATCAGCGATTGGATGCTGAGAAAGGTGTTGGTAAGGAACAACATCCAGATGACGCCAATAAAGCCGAGCGGCACGCCAAACATGATGATGAATGGCTGGCTGAAAGAGCGGAACAGCGGCACGATGATCAGATATGCCAGCATCACCGCCAGCCCTATGCCAAGGCCGAGGTTTTGAAACGAACTCTGCATGTTCTGGATTTCACCTTTAATATTCACCTCGTAGCCGGCAGGAAATGAGCTACGCATGGCTTCAACCCGCTTCTGCACTTGCTCCGATACCGCTCCCAGGTCTGTGTTGGCGTAATTGGCATATACATTCATCTCGCGTGTGAGATCGTGGTGGTTGATCTCCACCGGAGATGTGGACCGCGTGATCTCGGAGAAGTTGCGATAGGGAATGGCCTTATCGAACTTCTCGCTGGTGGCCACCACATTCCCGATGGTTGTCTGCTCCTCGATCTTGTGCTCGGGATAAGTGACGCCCACGTAGTAGTGGTTGCCATTCTGCTCATCGATCCAGAAGGCCTTTTCGTAGGAGGCGGTCGAGTTCATGCCCGCAACCAGGTTCTTAATGGCGTCAACCGGCATAATACCCAGCTTGGCCGCCCGCTCACGGTCGATATCGATCTCCTTGGTGGGCTGGTTGAGCCGCTGGAGAATTCTGACATCCCGGGTATTCCGGATCTGGCGGACGGTATCACGTATCCGCTCCGCCATCTTGCGCATGGTTTGCAGGTTGTCTCCCTTGATCTGCACATCGATGGGTGACGGCTTGCCCTTATTGAGAGCCGCGCGCACCATGCCTCCGGTATAAAAGCTGATCTCCGCACCGGGGAATTCCTTGTGGAAACGCTTCCGCAGACGTTTGACATACTCTTGCGTTGGCGTCTCATGATCCGGATTGAGCTGTGCCTTGATGAAGGCGTCCTGCGTACCCGAGTTGGGCGTGTAAGCGGCCGGCAGGTCGTAGAAAACGCCAATGTTTGAAATGAGCTGTTTCAGGTCATCGCCCATCTCGTCTTTCATCATCTTCTCCATTTTCGCAACCTGGTCTTCCGTTTGCTCTAAGGGCGTGCCAGGTTCAAGCCGCACTTGCACGCGCATCTGCCCCACGTCCATGCGGGGGAACAACTCGTAGCCCAGCAGGCTGCCAATGGAGAGGGAAATAGCAAACACCCCGGCCGTGGCGCCCAAGACCGGCCAACGATAATTCATGACCCAACGCAGTGCATTTTGATAGCGATTCCGCAAGTTGAAGATCAACCTATCAAATGCGCTGAAAAAGCCGCGCTTCTCGGTTCCTTCGGCTTTTGGAACGCTATCGGGGAAGAATTTAGCAGCAGCCACCGGTATAAGTGTCAAAGAAAAGATGTACGAACCGGCCATGGCAAAGGCAACTGTCAATGCCAGTGGTGAGAACAGATATTGGGCCATTCCCGTGAGGAAAAAGATCGGGAAAAATACCACAGCAATGACGACTGATGAGACCAGCACCGGCATCATCACCTCTGTTGCGGCATCGTAAGCTGCCCGGTTGAGTGGCTTGCCCAAACGCTGATGACGGTCGATGTTTTCCAGCACCACTATTGAGTTGTCAACCAAAAGCCCCAACACCAGGGCAATCCCTCCAAGGGTTATGCTGTTGATGGCTTCCCCGCTGAAGTACAGTCCCAGGAAAGCGAACAGAACCGACAACGGTATGCTCAAAGCCACAATGGCGGCCGAGCGGATATTACCCAGGAACAAGATCAAGACCAGGATGACGAGTATCAACCCGCTGATCCCGGCAGATGTGATCCCCTGTATGGTACGTTGCACATAGGACGACTGATCGAAGATGACATTGAGGTCCACACCTTCCGGCAGGCGGGTTTCGAGTTCCGGCAAGGTGCTTCGCACTTCGTTCACTGAAGCGATGGTGTTGGCGCCTCTCCGCTTGAAAATGGGCAAATAGACTTGCCTTTTGCCGTCCACACGCACGATGTTCGTCTGGATAGCGCCCGCATCTTTGGCCTCGCCAATATCGCGCACATAAACCGGGTTGCCGTTTTCGTACTTGATGATGATGTCGTTAAAGTCCTCCACATCCTGGATCATGCCCTTGGCCTCGACACCGTAGTTCATGTTGCCGATGTTGGCCACGCCTGACGGGATCATGGTTGTGTTCTCCTTCACCGCCTCAAGGACGTCCGTTTGTGACAGATCGCGCGCCTCCAGTTTTTGCGGATCCGCATAGATGTAGATCCTGCGCAGCTCACCCCCATAGGCAGCCGGGGCAATAATGCCTTCCACGCCACCCAGCATATTTCGCAGGGCATAGTAGGCCACATCGTACAACTCCTTGCCGCTCATCGTTTCGCTGCTTGCTGTGAGCAGCATGAGCGGTTTGGAGGCTGTCGGGTCAAAGGGCTGCACCATGGGGGGCAGCGTTCCCGGTGGTGAACGTCTTCACCGAAATAGTCGGTGACAAGACTGACGCCCATGATACTTTTGGACGTCTGTTTGACGATGCCATTCGACTGGCCCGTCCAACGCTCCATGCGGCTGGTGATGTCCTTCTCCACCACTTTGGCCGGCATGCCCGGGTAGAGCGTGATAATCTGCATGGCGCTTTTCTCGTACTGCGGCAGGATGTCAACCGGCATGCGCGGGATTACCACCCAGCTCATCACCCCCACAATCAGCGAGAAAACCACTATGATAAATGGGTTTTTAAAGGATATTTTGATCATAATTTTTAAATGCTTTCAGATTTTGTTAAAAAATCGATCTCATTCGTCATTGCCAATGAGAAACGGATACGCATGCAATTGCTACAGATACATTACCGGCACACGTGTCCTTCATGCATCAGTGGCAGAAGACGAAGAATGAATATGTTGAAAAAACGGAAAACCGGATTGGACTGGTGAGAAGGCCGAAGCAGTATGAAGAACCTACGGCACTATTGAGGAAATCTGTCAATTCTGATCAGACAGATCATTCACTCTGTTTTCACAGTTCGTAAGAAAGATATGGCTTTATCCAAGGTTGGAGACGCCATTCAATTGCTGCCATGTAGCATCTGTTTAAATAGACAGATGTGACAAGTGATCTGCAAAAAGCAATCCGGCAAAGATTAGCAGAAAGAAGGCGGACCACGGGCAGGGATACACTTCTCCCATGGAGGATCGGTATTCGTGTAGTGCCTGGTTTGCGGAAAGGTACTGACAGGCACTACTTCAAGAGCGAGTAATTGAAGCGTTGCAAGGGCAGCAGGTGTTTCTTGCTGGTTGCGCTGATCCTTGATGAAAGCAAATGCGCTTGTAGTTGCGTGAGCAACTTCCTTTTGGAAAGAGAAGCAATCATCGTGAGGAGCTTTGAACTTGTCCCGCGGGGGATGATGATTCATCATCCCCGAATCGCAATTGCCATGATGGTGGCTGGCTTGCTCGCCCAGGCAGATGTGCAACGAGTAGACGGGCGTGAGATAAACGCCCAAAACGAGGAAGAGTAGTATGAAGCTGAAGCGGTTTGTCACAGTTCTGTGAAGTTGGAACATGAAGGTAGGGAATGTGAAGTGGAATGCCAAAAAATGTAGTGAAGCCCTTGCGATTTGATAAGGATTCAACTGTTGTTTCAGTCCACTTTATCTGCTTGTTTCTGCCGAACGCGTAGTATGGATTCCCGTATGACTGACAATTCATATTCCTGATCAAATTGTCGGGCATATTTTTCAGCGATCCGGTATTGGTCCATCGCTTTCGTTAAATGAGCTTGCTCCTCATAAACACGCCCGATATGGTGATAAGTACTCCCCAATTCAAATTCATTGCCCGTTTTTTGATTCCAGTCGATCGCTTGCCGGTAATGGGCAAGGGCCTCGTTCCATTTGCGCTGTTCTTGGTAAACTCTCCCGAGCTGGTGATAGCATCTTCCAATATTCGAAGCATCATTCATCTCCATGAAAATGCTGCGGCTATGTACATAATGTTGTTCGGCATCCCTAAATTGTCTCCTCACTAAGAAGCAATCCCCTAATAAAAAATGCAAATTAGCTTGGCCATAAGAATCATCTAACTTTTCAGTCAGCCCTAAAGCGATCTTCAATCGCTGAACCGCTTCGTCAAACGCAAATTGCTCTTGATATTCCTGCCCTAATAAACGCAATAGGGAAATGCGATCCCTCAAATTCCGCTCGCTTTGATCATCAACGGGAATTTGTTGAAGTTTGGCTTCCAATTCATCAATCCGGTGCTGTCTTTCCCTGATCTTACCCTTTTTAAGGAAGCGTTCCCGATAGGGCAATGGCTCTTGATCCAACTCTTCCTCAGGCGTGCTAAATTCGAACACATAAGTGATCCAGCCCCAAAGATCAGGGGCGCTTTGGCCCAGTTGCTGCAGAAAGTACCTGTCGGTCCAGATAATGGTGGTGAAGGGCATTTCGCGGAAAAAGAGCTCCCGCTCAAAGTTCATGCTCGGGATGAGTTGTGATTGCTGCAATTGCCCGTTTTTGAGCTCGATCAAGCTGTTTTCCAGGCCAAAGACATTGACAATGCAGGAGGGATCGGCATTCCGCAAAAAATAAGCCGATAAATTCTGTTTGAAGGCCTCGACCAAAGAGGTTACGGAAACGCTTTCCAGATTCAGGGGGTTGAATTGGCTGCCGGCAAGGGACTCCCGCAATTGCTGATGAATTTCTCCCCGTTTCTGAGGCGTGTCATACGTGATCAACACCACGGTGGGCTTGTGCCGGTTCCGCAGAACATAGGTGAGCTGTTCTACCTGTTGCCGGTTCCTGTCTTGTCTATCAGTCTGCGGAAGTGCCATCATTGAAAAAACGTCTAAGAAGCGGATTCAATTCCCTGTGGCCATTATACTTGAGAATCGCCAGCCAAAAGAGAAGATCGAGGGTTGGCTCATCTGCATTTTCGTAGTGGCCCGCCTTAATTACCTCAATATGCTCCGAGGTCAGCGTTTCATACATTCTTCGCCCGGTTTTATTGATCGTTTTCTCGACAATATCGCTGGTGATGGTCTGTCCATAGCTGAACGTCAAAGCTGTATTCACCAGCCTGATCAACTGTTGCGGGCTGCCACCTGAGTAACTGATAAGTTCGTCTAAGTCATCCTGGTTATCGAAAAACGTATCGAAGTCAATGCGGGAAGTTATGATACGAGCAAATTCCTCTGCCACTTTTTCATTTCCCAGCCTGATCATAGGTAAGATTTCAGAATATGTAAAGTTTTGAATCGGATTATTACGGATATCGAACCAGGAATAAATCGGCACGGCAACGATCATGTTGGCGTTAATGCCCTTGATAATGTGAGCATCGGAAATGAACAGCCTGCGATTGACTTCTTCGTGCAACTTCTACCTGCTCGACTCAAATGATTTCTAAGATCAGCTAATACTTGGTTAAATTGCCCAATCAACTTCATGGGTTCCTTTCGGATCTGCTGCTTAATGACTTCGGAGGTACTGGATTGGGCAGTAAACAGTGCCTTCAACCCGCTTTTCAATCCGAAGAAATTGAACAACTGAATCCCGGCTGTAGCTTCAGATGAGACATCCAGTTGATAATGGTCTTTTAATTCATGTTGCACTTCTTTATCTGACAGCCATTGATTTGCAATATCATTGAGATACTCTGATTCAAAATTGATGTTCTGTTCTTGCACTTTGGCAATGAGCTTAGCAATGATGGCTACAAACAGGTATTCCGATTGGAACTTGGATAATTCAAACTCCTTCTCGAGTTCGATGAATACAGAGAAATATCTTGCAGGATCATCGAGATAGTGATTAAGCCGTTTCAGTTCCAGCGTTTTGCCGGAACCTTTATGTCCTGAAAAAATAATTTTGAGATATTGATTGGTTGTTTGCCTCAGTTGATCATTATCAATATTCAGTGAATACAAAATTCGATCGCGAAATTCCACCCCTCTGATATCATCTAAGTTGACATAGGCCGGGCTTTCCGGTTCAATTTCAAAATCGATTTCCGTAACGTCTCGTGCCCGGAATTTATCGGTAACAGGAAATTCGTAATCCATCTCTTGCCAGACTTTTATTAAAAGCTTATTATAACCAAAGATCGGTTTTTTATTAAATTCATTAATTAAACGCTTTCAATTAAGCTGTTTTGTTAGCTTTGGTTTTCATTTCTCCTCCACCACCTTTCCTTCCCTGTTGATCCAATACGTATTTGTAATCGTGAATTCAGGATTGTCGGGTGATGGTTCATCTTTGTACACTTTAGCCGTATCGTTTTGGAAAGGAAAAGCGTAGTCATATTTGGCCGGAATCACCATTTTACCGGTGGTGTCGATGTACCCCCAGGAGCTGTCGGGCAGCGCCACTGGCGCAAGCCCCCCTGAGAAGAGGTCAGCATCCTCATAAGCCGGCCGGATCAGCCACTCGCCTTTGGTGTTGATATAGCCGTAAAGCGAGTCGGGGCGCACAGCAGCTTTGCCCTCTTGAAAACGAGTGGCGTCCTTGTACTGCATGGCGATCACTTCCTCGCCTTCCGGATTGAGATAGCCGTAACCCTCACCTCTATTAGCGGCAAGCGCACGCTGATTGAAAAATGGGTTGAGCTCCAGATATTGGATGGGCGCGACTGTCTCCTGCCAGTGATTGATCAACCCGTATTGGCAGGGAGACGTCTGGCATTCTCCTTTGCCTACAATGGCCACACCATGTGAAAAAGGAAAGGCATCATCATACACAAAGGGAATAACAGTCTCGCCTGCCTTATCGATGTAGCCGTATTTGCACTCGCTTGTAT
>PXTV01000061.1:8574-13166 GCA_003022985.1 Bacteroidetes bacterium SW_11_45_7
CTTTCGCCACGGCAGCAACTCCCTCTTTAAACAGCATTGCATCACCATAAAGAGCATCGATGAGCGTATCTTGCAGAGCTGTATCGACATAACCAAACTTCCCGTCCTGGCGAAACACGATTGGATTCAATTTTGAAAGAGCTGAATCCTTGACCAAACGATCGGTAAAGGGGAAAGAGGGATATTCTTTGCGAAAACCGGGGTAGGTAGCAGGTCGATCATCCAGCGTATAAAGCCTGTAAAGCCGCATCCATGCTGTATCAGTATGCCGGTTGTCAGGATGGTTTGTCAGGAACCTCTCGTATTCATCTATGCTATGCTCGTCAATAGCGAGCTCGAAAACCTTATCCATCGCTTTGGGAACCTTCGGATGGTTGGGGTGGCTATTGATGAACGCTTGGTAACTCTCAACTGTACCCACTTTTGCATAGGCCTGGTACAATTTCTTCCTGTACTTCTGTTTGGCCTCTTCGTAGTAGGGGCTGTTGGGATGATTCGCCATGAACTGTTTATAGGCCTCGTAGGTATCTTCCCGCGTTTTCGTCTTGTAAAGCAGCAACTCGTATTTCTTTTTGGCTTCGTCTGCTTGAGGCGCATCGGGGTATTGCTCAACAAACTCCTTAAAGCTCTTGAAGGTAAAGGTGTCCTTTGCCCGTTCAAAAGCCAGTTCATTGCGTTTGGCTCTTGCCCTGGCCACTTGTGGCGCATCCGGGTAATGCGAAATGAAATGCTGATAGGCCTCCACTTTATGGCGATCACGTGCCCTTTGATACGCCTTCTCGAACAATCGATCCTCGAGTTGCTGCTGCAGATAGGGGCGCACACCTAACTCGGCATAGCGTTGGCGTTTCTTCGGCTTGTCGATGCTGTTGATGGATGACCGGGCTTTTTGGAGGTAGAGTTGCGCTGAATCGAGGCTGTAACCAGGGTTGTCATTACTGTAATACCACAAGGCCCATCCGTACTGCACAGCCGGATGATCTTCCTTCTTCTGCCCCAAAGAGACTAACTTCTCCCTGGCCTCACCATAACGCCCGGCATTGAGATCATGGTAAGCTTTTTCAAGTTTGCAGGAGCCCACAAATAAAGCTACCACGAAAAAAGAAATGCTGTAGAAGACAAAACAGGAACCGTCTATCGATTCATTTAGCCGCATCATCATCATTCTTTTCAACACGCTCCAGTTCTTCGTAAACAAATTGTGGCTCATACCCTTTGCGGATCGCAAATTGGGCAAGTTTGTGCTTTTGTTCAAGGGTAGGTTGATCCTGAAAGGTTGCAATTTTTTGTTGCAGTAACCGGTGCAACACTGCAAGATAGTCATCTGTGTCGATTTCCTTCATGGCTGTGTTGATCAATTGTTCATCGACCTGTTTTTCCCTTAGCGCTTGTTTGATTTTGATGCGCCCCCAGCTGTTTTGGTTGAACTTGCTCCGCGTAAACATTCGGGCGAACCGTTCCTCATCGACAAACCCTTCTTCGATTAAAGTGGCAAAAACCGCTTCTTTGACCTCTTCCGTTACATGAAAGGAATCGAGCTTTGTGCGTACTTCGCTCTTGCAGCGGTCCCTGTAGGCGCAGTATTTCATCAGTTTGCTGAGTAGTTCCTCTTTGGCAGGCTCATGACCGGCTTGATTAGTCATGTTTTTGATTTTCGTGGATTTTCGGGCCATCTTTGATCGATAAAGGAATGCAGTTGTTGGGATGAAGTAAAATATTCAGCTATTGAAAAACAAGCAAGCGATCTATCTGCTCTTTGCTGCAAATTCTGTATCCGGTTTCTCCCAGGGTATAAGCATTATTGCCATCCCGTGGTATTTTTCCAACGTGATCAATCAGCCATCGGTTTTCGGTTATGTTTATTTTAGTATTACGTTTATCTCATTGTTTTGGGGCATTTATGCCGGCTCTTTGATCGACCGTTACAACAGGCGCAATATCTTTATCGCCAACTCGGTGGCGGGTTGTCTGATCATCTTGTCCATTGCCCTATCGGGTTTTATGCTGGGCTCCGTACCGGCCGCCCTGGTTGCCGTAGCTTTTGCTACTACCTTTTTTATTTTCAACATCCATTATCCCAATCTTTATGCGTTTTGCCAGGAAATATCCGATCCTAAGGACTACAGCAGGATCACCTCCTATATCGAAATTCAAGGACAGGTTACCACAGCTCTTGCCGGTGCAGTAGCTGGCATTTTGCTTACAGGCACTGAAGAAGGGCACCTGAACATGTTCGGTTTTCATCTGGATGTTGCTTTTCAAATGGCGCCCTGGACCATTAAAGAAATCCTGGTGCTCGATGGCAGTACGTATATTGTTGCCATTATCTTGATTTTGTTGATCCGCTTTACCCCTGTACAATATCGCGAGCCGGATTATACGAGCGTTGCCAACCGTGTACGAACGGGGCTGCAATACCTGCGCAGAAACCCGATGCTGTTGATCTTCGGTATCACATCTTACGCTATTTTTATCACGATCCTGGTGCTCATCTTCTTTCTTTTGCCTGTCTATATCGATAGCCATCTTAACGGGCAGGCTGATGTCTACGGAGCTGCGGAAATGTACTTTGCCATTGGATCAGTGGGAGCCGGTATTGCCGTCAACTACATCTTCCGCAATACCACAACGGTCAAGGCCATCATCATCATGACCATAACGGCTACGGCCATTTACTTTATCTACATTTTTAACACCTATATTCCTTTGTTTTACATGTTGTATTTCCTGCTTGGGATGAGCAATGCCGGTACGCGCGTAATGCGCATGACTTATTTGCTAAACCATGTACCCAACGACATTATCGGCAGGGCCAGCAGTGTCTTGAATGTGGCTGGCGTATTCTTCCGCTTGTTGTTCATTATCGTGTGCGCCACTCCCTTTTTTATGAACAATAACAACGTGGTATGGGCCTTTTTAATGTTTGGCTGCTTTACTATGCTGTCGGCTATTGTATTAATGATCAACTATTCTAAAATGATAGGCGCCCATACGTATCGATAATACAATGCCAAAAAGAAGGTAAACAGTCATCTATGATTGAATGTAAATTCAGAAAGCATGATCATTTGTCCCGGTTAAGGTCTGTACTACCTTGTACCATATTCATTCAATGGTTGACATTGGGGCAAGGAACCCTTTCGTTCTTCGTAAATTAGCTTCTTCATCATGGGTCTTTGGGAAACCATCAAACATGCATTCAGGGCTGTCAAGGGCAACCTCCTCCGGACAGTTCTTACCTTCTCCATCATCGCTATTGGTATAACGGCTTTGGTGGGCATCCTCACGGCTATTGACAGTATTGAAGCTTCCATCAGCAGTAATTTTTCGGACATGGGCGCCAATACCTTCAACATCCGCAATGTGGACGCCCGCGTCAGGCGTGAAGGAGGTGACCGGAAGGTTTTTCCACCCATCACTTACCGGGAGGCGACAACATTTGAAGAAAAATTCACCTTTCCATCCATCACCACGGTTTCCACACGGGCGTCTTTTGCTGCCACGATCAACAGGGGGTCCAGGGAGACGAATCCCAATGTCACTGTATATGGCGTTGACGGTGAATACCTGACTGTCAGGGGGTATTCGCTGGCTAACGGCCGCAATTTCTCACAACAAGAACTGATAACCGGCAGCAATGTGGCCATTCTGGGTACTGATATTGTGGAGAAACTGTTTGCATCTCAAGAGGACGTGGTGGGCAAGTACGTGTCAATTGGAAGCGTGAAATATCTTGTGGTGGGTGTCTTAACCTCGCAGGGGTCCAGCTTTGTGAGCAGTGACAACATTGTGCTGATTCCGAACCAGAATGCAAGGCGGTACTATACCAGTTCCAATAGCTCCTACATTATCAGTGTTATGGTGAATGACCCATCCAAGCTGGATTTGGCTGTTTATGAAGCGGCTGGATTATTCCGGGTTATCCGGGGACTACGAACGGGTGAGAATAATGATTTCGGCATTCGCAAGAGCGATCGGTTGGCCAACACGCTTATTGAGCAGTTGAGTTATGTAACCATCGCTGCCACCATCATCGGCTTCATTACTTTGACCGGAGCAGCCGTTGGCTTGATGAATATCATGCTCGTATCGGTCAATGAGCGACCCAGGGAAATCGGGCTGAGCAAGGCAATGGGTGCCACTTCAAAGATCATAAGGCGCCAATTTCTCGTGGAGGCCATCATCATTTGCCAGATTGGCGGAGTGTTGGGTGTTGTCTTAGGCATACTGGCAGGAAATGGCGTCTCCATCTTCCTCGATGGGAGTTTTATTATTCCCTGGATATGGATATTGAGCGGGTTGCTGCTTTGTTTGGTTGTAGGAATTGTAGCTGGTATTTATCCGGCAATCAGGGCATCGCGCTTAGACCCCATCGAGGCACTGCGTTACGAATAACGAGCTCCATAACCCCATTCATACGTCATTGATAAGTGCTAATTACTCCCTCTCAGTACTGCTCGTTCTCATTCGGAAAATCCTGGATTTTGACATCTTCAATGTAAGTTTGAGTAGCATTTTTGATGTCGTTATAAAGATTAAGGTATCTACGGAGGAAACGCGGGGAAAAGTCTTGCGTAATACCCAGCATATCG
>PXTV01000062.1 GCA_003022985.1 Bacteroidetes bacterium SW_11_45_7
CAGTATTCTCCCCCTCTAACTCCCATCCGCCCCCTTCCGCCACCCTCGCCTGGGGCGAGACAGGCTGGAGGACCGCAGCCGCACACACGCGATGGCGGGTTGGCTGCCTCTCGCCTTAGGCGAGATGGGGGTGAGGGTTGGCCAAATATATAGAAGACGGATGGTTTAGCAGTGGATAGTCACATTTGTTGCAATAAGGTGTTGTAGGGGGCAGGCCCCGATTTGACGGGGCAGGCCCCGAATTGACGGGGCAGGCATGCGTGATCCCAAGGAGAAAACACCAATTATAGATCGGGCTTATCATTCCTGTATTTGGCGTTCCTTAGTCTGATAATTCGGTTATTTTTGCCGAAAGTTCCGCTTTATGATCCATTCGATGACAGGTTTTGGACGCAGCCAAACCTCATTTGGCAACAAAGTCATCACAGTGGATAGCCGCAGTCTAAACAGTAAATACCTGGACGTCAACTTACGTTTACCCCATCTTTACAGGGAAAAAGAAGTAGCCATCAGAAAATACCTGAGCGAAACATTGATCAGGGGGAAAATAGATCTGACCGTCCATGTACAAGACCAAGCCACTTCGAGCTACTCGATCAATCAGGATGTCATCAATGCCTATTACCGGGATATTCAAAAGTTACCGGAAGAGCTTCGCCCCGACAGTAAGGAGTTGTTACCGGCATTGCTGAACCTCCCGGAGACTGTTTCAGAAGCCCGGGAAGATTTGAGTAAGGAGGAATGGCAAACACTTTGGGATGCCATTCAAAATTCAGTTCTGGCGCTTCAACGCTACAGGACTGATGAAGGAAAGGAGATGAACCGGGATTTTGTTGCCAAGATCGATCAAATAAAAAATGGTCTTGCTGCTATACGGGAAGCTGACCCGGCAAGGAAACAGAACAAGCGGGAAAAGCTCCAACAGTTGCTCGATGAGCATCTAACCAGCGAGAAAACAGATGAAAGCAGACTGGAGCAGGAAGTGCTGTTTTACCTGGAAAAGCTGGATATCAATGAGGAAATTGTGAGACTGGCCGGTCACTGCAGCTATTTCAGAGAAGTACTTGAAGCAGAGGAGCAGGAAAAGGGGAAAAAGCTCAATTTTATCAGCCAGGAAATGGGGCGGGAGATCAACACGATTGGCTCTAAAGCCAACGATGCCACATTTCAGAAACATGTGGTTACGATGAAGGAGGAATTGGAAAAGATCAAGGAACAAACGAATAATATTGTTTAAGCGTGATCCATGAGCGCACCATTTTGAAACCATGCTAAATGGTCCAAACACAGTCATCTTCATCTCCAAACGCATGGCCGGCAGGCAAAATGGTGATCTTTACAGCACCTTCAGGAGCAGGGAAGACGTCACTGGTTCGTTATATATTGCACCAACGTGATGACCTTGCCTTTTCCGTTTCGGCATGTACAAGGCCCCAACGTAAGAATGAAGTGGATGGGCGCGATTATTATGCGAAGTGAAGTGGAGCGCATTTGGCAAAATGGCAAAAGCATTGTCTTCGATATTGACGTGCAAGGAGCCCTTAATATCAAACGCGAATACGCCAAAAGCGCATTAGCCATTTTTGTGAAACCACCTTCTGTTGAGGTGCTGGAAAAGCGGCTTCGTCATAGGGGCACGGAGCACGATAAGTTCTACGCCAGGCGTTTGGACAAAGCGAAGGAAGAACTTACGTACGAGCACAAATTTGACTGCGTGATCTATAACGATGACTTTCAAAAAGCCGTAGAAGAAGCTGAAGCAGTTGTCGATCGGTTTTTATTTCCTTCCGGGGAAGCAAAACGCTCTCATTGATTTCATAGAATAACACGGCTACGGGTTTCAATGGTTGTAGGTACAAAAATACGGCTAAAGCCGCTACCATGAATTGATTGTTATCTGTTGGCTGAAGCCAACGGCAATGATTTTTGAATAACTTTCCAAAAGTTTTCCCTTTTAGGGATTTTATGTACCGCCTTTTTTTTTCGGTAACTTTTGGAAAGTTGCCAGCCAAGGGTTCAAAAGCTTATTAAACAGTGGCTTTAGACCCATTGTTGTCAGAAACCTCTAACAATGTTATTCTATAACTTCTATTCCTCTTTTTTACAGGAAGAAGCATCAATTTATTGAAAATATTCCGCAAGGTTAGTAATTTGGTTCCTTGCCAATCAGTAATTTCTTATTATGGACACACAAACCACACAAGGTGTTAAAGTAAGCGTTGAAACATTTTATCAGCCGGAATACTCCAATCCTGTCAACGCTGAATACATGTTTGCCTACCAGGTAACAATCGAAAATGTCAGTAGCAATACCGTGAAATTGTTAAGACGTCAATGGTATATTTACGACTCAAACGGGGTGGCCCGCCAGGTGGAAGGTGAAGGGGTTGTAGGCCGGCAGCCTGTTTTGGAGCCCGGGGAGAAGCATCAGTACGTGTCCGGTTGTAATCTGCGCACGGAAATGGGTAAAATGAAAGGGTACTATACCATGGAGCGCCAAAATGATGAACTGCGCTTTACTGTTACAATACCGGAATTTCACTTAATAGCACCGACAAAACTCAACTAATAGGAAAGCTGCTTATCCCTCGAGTAAGCAGCTTTCCCTTTGTTGCTCATTTATTGATTGCCGAGAATAACCGGCAAGCCATCTTTCCCTGAACCGATCACAACAACTTTCGAATTCTCGGATTTTGAAAGCTGTTCTGTGGCTTCGATGGCCTTATCCTTCAAAACCTTTCGGGTTAAACTTCTGTCGAGGATCCGATTGGCTTCTGCCTTGCCACGTGCTTCAGCTTTTCTGCGCTCAGCTTCCTTTTCAGCTTTTTTTACACTGTATTGCTTCTGCTGAATGGCTTGTTCCTCGGATAACTTCTTTTCGATAGCTTTAGTAATCTGGGGCGGTAGTTTAATCGAGCGGATCAGAAGAGCATCTAAGGATATGAAATTATTTTTAAAAACTTTTGTAGCTTTTTTTTCAATTTCGTCCTGAATGACTTTTCGCTCCTTGGAATAAAGCTCTTGTGGCGTATATTGGCCAATAACCTCCCTGGTTTTCGACCATACTTCATTACCAATGATCCTGTCTCGGTAATTCTTGCCAATTTGATTGTGCAGAAAACCGATTTTTTGTTCTATAAGATGATAACGTGTCGTTACATCAACCTGTATCTCCAAGCCATTAGAGGAAAGAACATCCATCGATGCGTCCTCTTTCTGCTTTTGCACATTGTAAATGATAATGCGATTCCACGGGGCCTTCCAGTGAAATCCCTGTCTTATGACATTTTCCTTATCCAACCCTCCGCGGAAGCGTTTGTAGATAACTCCTCGCTCACCAGGTTGAATACTGAAAAATAATTGATTAGCAAACAGAATAATTAAAATTAAGGCAACACCGAAGGCAACCCCGATGCGGATTAAATTGCGGTTCATAACCAGCTCCTTTTTGGTTTATAATTTGATTGAATAAGAATTTCCTTGGGTGTGTACTCGGTGAGCATTTGTTCAAAAGTCACATCGGGATGCTCCTTCATGAACTTGCGCACAATTTGCCAGCCAACCCAAGAGCCCGTATTCCCCGGTGCCTTGTGAGGCATACCCGGTGAATTAGGCGCAGCACTGACATACTTGCGATAATCGGGATATTTGCTTGAATATAATAATTCTTTTTCGATAAAAAGCCCCCAGATGTGAGGTTCGTTGTTGCGGCACCATTTGAGTTCTTCTTCTTGATAGCCGATTTTGTACCAATCCTTTGTGTAGGGAAGCGTTAAGTCCAGAAAGTACAAACGCCTGCCATTATTGACCATGCGTTTGAGCATGCTTTCTTCCTCGCCTTTCTGTGGGCTAAAGGAAAGACTGTAAACCTGCTTCATTACATTGGGCATAATGTACTCCTGCTCGAGCTTAGCAATCATGTAATCAGGTATTTTGACAGCAGGGTAAAACTTGAAGTCGTCACCCAGGTAAAGATCGAGCCCAATTCCCACAATACTATCGCCACAAGTAATGACGCCATAGCTGTATTCCGAGACGAAAGTCACCAGACCGGGGATTGGCTTATTAGGGAAGTGGTGCTTGAAGTAGCGAAAAGCCTCTTTCGTGTCCTTTTGCAGGAATTCAATGCTAGGATACTGCTCCATTGTGGAATCATAAGCAGCACGAAAACCCCCATAATTCAATAATGAGCTGAGCCGTTTAAGATACTGCTTGCCGGTATCACGCGGGTGTTTAAAACCCATGATATTGGTGGCAAAACAATCAAAAAAGCTGGGATATTTATCTTGTAAAGTGGTGACCCCTTTAGCAATTTGATTTGTGTCGATACCCAAAAGGTCTTTTTCAAAGCGCTTGATAGCAACCTCTACATCAACATCCGATACATCAACTGGTGCGGGTTTGTTGGTATTTGAGCCGCAGGAAACCAAAAAGATAAGAGCTACCAATATGAATTGAGGCAAGAGTTTTGTATAATTGTAATAGAACATTGATGAAATTTGATAGCTACTAAAATTCACTCACAAAGATAGAAATTCCCGGCTATGAAAAAATTTGGCTTCCTCATCTTCTTTTCGCTTTTATTTTTCTCCTTGCGTGCTCAGGATATGAAATTTGGCTTAACCGCTTCTCCGCATATGAATTGGTTTAGAGCTGAAAAAGAGCAAATTGACAGTAAAGTACGTGTAGGCTTTAAATATGGAGCAATTGGTGAATTTTATTTTGCTGAAAACTATGCTTTTACTGTTGGTGTCAATCATGTATTAACAGGCGGCCGTTTTGAAACGAATAGAAATCATTATATTATGTTTGAACAAGGAGAACTAACAAATGACGAAATTGATACTGTGCCGGCTTTTAACGATTATAAGCTCGATCTTCAGTATATCGAAGTGCCGTTAACGCTAAAGCTAAAGACAAATGAAATCGGTTACCTGACATATTACGGGCAAATTGGTGTAACGCCTGGCGTGAAATTGAAAGGTCGGGTTGATGCCTCATCGAATCATCAAAATGATGATTTAAAAAATACCAATGTGCTGAAGGATATTAATTTTGTCAATTTAGCGCTCACGGTAGGCGGTGGCATTGAATACTCATTAACTAAAGATGTGTCACTTCTGGCAGGGATTTATTTCAATAATGGGTTTATTAATGTCATCCCTAAAGATGGTGGCGATGAAAATGTAAATATTCAAAATAAAATCAACAAGGATAAAGCTGAAAGTCCTAAAACAAGTGATGGCGAAAAAATCTCCATGAACAATGTAAGTTTACGACTTGGCTTTATGTTTTAGTTTTATAGAATAAGCTGTTTATGGGTTCCATCTCCAATAAAACTATCGGTCGGACGGCCTTTCCCAATGTGGCGAACAAATAATCAAAATATTAAGGTTGAGCTGTCCGGCTGGTTTGAGCTCCCCCCTGGAACCCGCAGGTGTTCTATTCTAGTAGCTTTTATCTGCTGAATTGCTTGACCCTCTAAGTGCGGAAGGAATTGGACACCACTTTGATCTTCTTCAGCTTGCCATTCTGCGGGAATACCACAAGGTGGTGGCCCATAACTCAAAATGATGACTCGCCCAGTGGTACTATGGCAGGTTCTTGAGCTTCCTCTATGTTGCGACCAGCACCACCACAGCTTATACCTGGTGTCTCTAAGAAAACACCCTCATTTTCTGATAAATAGTCAAAATTTCCAATTTGGAAGGAGATGTTGCATATATTAAAAGCTAATTTTACTTGACTTATAATAATTTTATACAACTTATAAAAAATATGAATAAATATCCCTTATTTTGGTTCTTCTCAAATTCGGTTGGCTAAAAGTTTGCTAATAGGGTTATTATGCAAAGCCATAATTTTTAAGGAAAAATAATATTTGTCATGGAATCCAAAAGCCTTTCTTTTCAGATTCTCCAAAATAATGCGTACTTATCGCCTTTAGTTATTTCGTTGGCGG
>PXTV01000063.1 GCA_003022985.1 Bacteroidetes bacterium SW_11_45_7
CTTTGACGCCTTCGCCTAAAGCAATGACCAGTGAAGAGCGAATACTCACAAGCGCCCATATCCCTCCTACAACCATTGCCCCCACACCGAGATACCGGACATGGCTGCTCCAGATGGCATAACCGGCATCGGCTGCACTTGTGCCTTCAGGGATGCCATTGACAGCAAAATAGGCCGGGATAGCGATCCACCAGCTAATAGCCCCGCCAATAAAAACCAGCACAGCAATGCGTATGCCCACGATATAGCCAACAGCCACAAGGGCGGGCGAGAGGTTCATCCCGAAAAAGAGGTAGAGCTTGTTCTGTAGCAGCGTTGCTTTTTTGAGCGTCCCCTGCCAAAGCATCAAACCCGTGCCGGCCAGCTTGAACAAGGCACCGGCCAGGCCGGCCATAGCCAAGTACTTCACGCTCTTGCCTCCTTCCTCACCGCTTTTTAATACTTCAGAAGTGGCCACACCTTCGGGGAAAAGAAGTTGCTGGCGCACGATCAGTGCGGAGCGAAGCGGAATGGTGAACAAGACGCCCAGAACACCACCGCAAAGAGCAATGAGCGCTGTCTCCCAATAATCGAAGGTTTGCCAGTAGTCCATCAAAATAAGCGCAGGGAACGTAAAAATGACGCCTGCCGCCAATGATTCACCGGCCGAAGCGGCTGTTTGCACAGCGTTGTTCTCCAGAATATTCGCATTCCGAAAGAGGCGGAAGACAGCCATAGAAATGACAGCAGCCGGAATGGATGCTGACACGGTCATCCCGGCAAAGAGGCCGAGATAAGCGTTGGCACCTGCCAAAACCGCTGAAAGGAGCATACCCAGCAGGACGCCTTTAACGGTAAGCTCGGGCAGTTTTTGATCCGGGCTGATATAGGGTTGATGAGCCATTTAAATTTGAAGATTTGAAGATATAAGATATAAGATATAAGATTGAAAAAAGGGTTTGTTTGGAATAAGTAATGAGTTAGCTGGTTCGTAAAATTCAATTGATCGTTTAAATGGGCGTAAAATTAGCAGGAATTTGAGGGATGGCAGAGGAATAGATGCGAACAGCTTTTGATCAGCTCCTTTTTGCAGCTTCTTCTCTTTGATAAAAGACGAACTTGTCCAGAATTGAATTTTTAGCCCTCTGTTCCATTACTGTCGAAAAATACGCATAACTTGCGGCAACCATCCTATAACTTAAGCAACCCATTTTCGTAGAACCATAGCCGGATGGAGGGTCACCACAACCGTTATCTTAAACGCTATGCAGCTATCCCACGATATACACCAGCTCATTAGATGGATGAGGAAATGCTTAAAAAGCGGATCAGCAGTAATCAAATTCTCAATTATTTACCTCAGTTTAAGAACAAGCTGCACAGCCTTCTCCTCAAAAGCTTAGATGCGTTCCACACAGAATCCACACCAAAAAACAAAATCCGCAATCAAATCCGGCAAGCGGAGTATCTGGAAGACAAGGGATTATTGCAACAGGCCTTTGACCTGTTGACAAGAGCCGGAAAGAAAGCGGATGAAGAGGAAGAGCACCTCCTGCATCTTGAAATTCTTCAGTTGCAGAACAGGCTGGCCGTTGAAATGCACAATTTTGAAGCTTCGCCATTCCCGAACCTGGAGGATGAGGATGCTCCAACATTTCACAGGGTAAAAGATGCGCATGAGTCGTCTCTGGCATTTGAGGCACTGGCCAAAAACATGACCATGTGCTACTTCCGCAAGGGAGTGCGCTCTCAGGACGCGAGGGATTGCTTCGAGGCCATTGACCGAAAAGCGGACGAGATCTTTGCCAACTCAGCCCAACCGGTTAATACTGCGTTATTCTACTATCATTTAAAAAGCGCCCTTCACTATTACCTGGCCAACTTCAATGAAGCGCTTAAGTGGTGCAAGACATGTGTTGACACCTTTAAAGCCCATCCTGCCTATATCGATAAAGATCGTTCAAGGTATATTAACAGTCTTGGTACCTATGGTCTCGTGAGCCGGCACACAGGGAATTACGACCAATTTTTGCAAACCATTGATACACTCAGGCAACTTCCCGAAAAATATGCAGATTTAGACAGGAGAGATCGTCTTAAGATTTGCATGGAAACGGATGAGCGGGAGATCTATTACAGGATTTGGACGCGCGAGTTCGACCGCTGTGAGGAATTAATTCAACATATTCAACAATGGCTCACTGAATTTGGCGATATTCTTGGCAACTCGAGGATTTATCACTTTTATTTTAACTTTCTGAACGTTTACATGATGGCGGGTAAGTACGACAATGCGTTTTACTGGTACCAAACCATCAAAAACAAAAAGGGGATCAAGCTCAATAAAGATATCCAAACCTACATTCGCATATTCGAGCTGATGTTGCATTACGAATTTGGCAATGAGGAGCTATTGGACAATATCCTTCTGTCAACCTATAAGTATCTCTATCGCAAAAACATGTTGAATGCACGCGAGCAAACGTTCCTGAAGTACCTCAGGCGGTTTTACAGGATCATGCCTGACGAAAAAGGCAAAATGAGGCAAACGTTCCGGGAAGCACGCAATGAACTAGCCAATATGATGGAGGATGAGGAAGCGCCCAAATTGACCATCGGTGAATTCAATTTTCTTCCTTGGTTGGATGAGAAAATCGCCCTGCTCAACAATAAAGAACAACCCACCAAAGCATTCCCATCCGTTAAATGATCATGTGGTTGATCGATAAAAAAGCCGTTGAGAAGCTAATCGAGTAAAGAGGCAGAAAACGAGTGAAAGTCCGTCACATTCTTACGGAGGTACGCTTTTTTATCCTGGTCTTCCACAAATTCTTCCACAGGATCAACATTCTGATCGAGCTGTTGGAATTCCGGCTCTTTGCCATTCTCGCCAACCGGGGCCATCATCCAGTCGTTATTCCGTAATGCGTAGCGCATACCATTCTCCACAAAGCAGAATTGGTTGTACTTGAACTTGGGGAGTGTCTTGCCCTTATTGTTGTACCAGTAGCTCTGCAAAACGGGCACAGAGGCCTCAGGCTCGCGTATTAAACTTGGTCCTTCATGATTTAAGTCGCATGAATCGAGGATGGAATCGTACAAGTGACGGGCACTTACGGGTGCATCAATATTCTTTTGATGGCTGTTCTCGTGGTCCAACCAAAAGATGGGCACGCGGTTACCGCCATCCGTCACATTGGAGAAGTGGTAAATCCAGTGTTGATCGCCAAAATTATCACCGTGATCGGAACAAAAAATGACAAGATTGTCCTCGTTTTCGTGCAGCTCGCGGATAAAATTGTCCAGATCTTCGCGGATGAGCTCCCAGCTTATCCGTTGGCGCTCCAGGAGCGTGCTCATCATATCATCCTTAATATGATTCTTATCCGTCTTCAGAAAGGATTGGTTGATAAAGTGAAAGAGGGAATAAACTTCTCGAATGCTGTTGACAATTCCTTCTGTACTGGTGTTAAAAGTAGGGGCAACGTGGTACGGAAAATGAGTTTCCATCAGGTTGAGGTAGAGGAAAGAGCTTTGGCCCTTGTCGCGGTTTTCGCGGAGGATCTTGCGGGCTTTATCGAAAATATCGAGATAGGTGTTCTGCAGCCAGGTTTTGGCCATTTCCAGGTCTTGTGAAAGCTTTTGATTCACGAAGTCCCTGGAAAATATCTTGTTCCGCAAACGCGGTTTCCCAACCAGCAGTAGAAATTGCTGTAATCGCTGGAATTTGGCAGGTACGTCCTGCCATATCGGATAAACCTTGTCAAAGCCACGGTCAAGGCCAAATACATCGGTAGTGGCAATATTGGCAGTAACTTGATAGGTGCTGTAGCCATCCTCTTGCAGCTTTTCGCCAAGGGTTGGCAAATCGGGATTGAGCTCACGCGTTTGGCTTGTTGCCCCATGTACGTGCGGCAGCGTTCCGGTAAAAATGGAAGCATTGGAAGGCAGGGTCCAGCAGCCGCTCGAGCGCGCATTTCTGAAAAACGTGGCATTTGCCTCAGTATAGGGAAGGCTTATTCCCTGCGATGTCATACTATCGTAACGCAGACTATCCGCAACGATAAAAATGATATTCTTCGGCTTGCTCAAGTTCCTTCTCCCTTTTCTTTAGGACCCTTACAATACACTATTAAACGCGTGCAAAACTAAGAATTCAACAAGCGTAAAATTGAATCCTTGATCTCATCAGCTTCCACTCTTTTGATGTTGGCGAGTCCCTGTTATATAACTCAACTGCCAATTAGGCATTTTTCCCTATTTTATTTACTTTCGTGCGTTATTGTTGTTTCAAACCCATTTAATTTATAATAGAGATCATTGAAAATGACATGTCGTAGAGCCATTTATTCCATATCTCTTTGCTTCTTTCTTGTTCTGTTAACAACTAACCATCTATCAGCCCAGGACATCCATTTTTCCCAATTCTATGCTTCTCCCCTCACCCTGAATCCTGCCTTAACGGGTTATTCAGAAAGTACTTACAGGGCTACGGGCATTTACAGGAATCAGTGGTCCAGTGTTACAACCCCTTATATCACCTATGCAGCTTCGTTTGACATGGCTGTTTTACGCGATAAAACAGGTGCCGATGTTTTTGGCGTGGGCGGTATGGTAGCTAATGATCAATCCGGCAATGGCAGCTTGAATCACCTAAGGGTCATGGGTTCTTCATCTTATCACAAACAAGTTGGGGATGGCCACTATCTTGGAGCTGGCGTCCAGCTCGGTTATGTGCAAAAATCCATTCAGCCAAATAATCTGACGTTCCCCAATCAATATACCGGAAGCGGTTTCGACTCGGACCAAGCCAATCAGGAGAATTTCGAATCCACTACTGTCAATTATTTCGATATGCAGGTCGGTATTCAGTGGAACGGTACCATCAGTGACCGACTGGGCTTATTCAACGGTGCTTCGCTGTTTCATTTAACGCAACCCAAAGAATCGTTCCTTGGCGAGGATGTGCGTCTCTCGCCCCGGTATGTCGTCAACGGAGGAGCCCGGATCAAAACAAGTGACAAGATCTATTTGACGCCCAATTACATTTACATGTTTCAAAACCAGGCTCAGGAAATTAACGTGGGCACCGCAGTGGAATATCATTTCCAGGATAGGAAAATTAATCCGGTTGTTAGTGTTGGAGGGTGGTACCGTCCCGGAGATGCGGTTATTGCTTCGGCAAGTGTTGAATACAAACAGGTAAAAGTGGGGGCGAGTTACGATGTAAACGTGTCGGGTTTAAGTAAAGTTAGCAACAACAGGGGTGGCTTTGAAATCTCGGTCACCTATATCGGGAAAATCATCAAGCCGGACACGGGGCCTGTCATGGTACCTTGCCCGCGATTATAATGAAGACATGCCCTTTCTATGATAAAAGGGGCTAAAATATTCAGTCAATAGAAGTTATCTCTTTCAAAATTGATATTTATTTTCTATGCAAGATTATAACCATTTTTTAATGGGCTTATTGATAGTCGGCATTTGGTCAATGATCGCATCTTTTGATGGGTTGGCTCAAGAAGAGGAAGTGCCTGCAGCTCGCTTGGTTAAGCAAGCTGACAAAATGCTCCAAAAGGGCAATATCTACGCTGCTGCCGATGCCTATGAAAAAGCTTTTGACAAGGAACAGAATATGAATACGGCCTACAAGCTTGCCGAGGCTCATCGCTATTCGCGCGACTACAAAAATGCTGAAAAATGGTACAGCAAGGTTGTGGACGAGGCTGCCGGTCAATTTCCCATGGCTCGTTACCGGTACGGCTTGATACCAGGGTGAAGATGCTTACGCTTACAAGCGCAGAGCAGAAACTCAGATCGATGGGTGCGATTTTGCACGTAAAGAAGAAGCCATAAGCAAGAACATCGATGTTGAGCACTTAGACAAAAATGTTAACTCATCTTATACAGAAATCTCCCCCATGATGTGGGATGACTCCACGTTGCTTTTTGCTTCCCTGCAATCGGACACCTTAATCACGGGCAAAAAAATGGATGTGCTGTCCGAGCACTTGATCCGGTTTTTCACAGCAAAACAAGAGGGCAAAAGTTACACGAAGGCCCGGCCTTTCAACACATTCAAGGGCAATGGTCAGCACGTTGCCAATGGAGCTTTTTCAACCGATAAAGACCGTTTCTACTTTACCAAATGCAAGCGCAATGACGATAGTAAAATCATTTGCTCCATTTATATGAGTCGGAAAGAGAATGGCGAATGGCAGGAACCTGCCAAGCTCAACAAGGAGATCAACAAAGAGGGCTATACCAATACCCAACCGGCCATAGCGCCCTACAGGAACGGCCGGGAAATTCTCTATTTTGTTTCCAACAGGCCCGATGGCGAGGGGGGCAAGGATATCTGGTACTCCGTTATCGATGAGGATGGTGAGGATTACCGCAGGCCAAGAAATGCCGGCTCATCTATTAACACCAAAGGCGATGAGGCCACCCCCTTTTTTCACGAACCTTCCAACACCTTTTATTTTAGTTCCAACGGCCAGATGACCATGGGCGGCTACGATATCTACAAGGCCAAAGGCAGCAAAAACAGGTGGAACAATGTAGCCAACATGGGCAAGCCCCTGAACTCGAGCACAGACGATATGTATTTCCGCCTAAGCGGCACTTCGGGCACAGGGTTTATGGTGTCAAACAGGCCGGGCATTTTTTCCATTAGAAGTGAGACTTGTTGTGACGATATCTTTTCCTTCCGCTATTACGATAAAATGCGGTTTGCTGTAACGGGAAATGTGTACGAGGAAGGAGAGCAAGACAACCCTCTTGATAATGCGGTAGTTGAACTGGAACAGGTAAGCAATAAAGATCAAACCGCACAGTCTGACTCCGCTCTTGCCAACAAACCATATCTCCTGCCCATCTCCATGAATCAAAAATACAAGCTCACAGCTTCGCGCGATGGCTATCTTGCCTCATCCCAAACCGTTTCTATTGAAGAGGCAATGCGATCGGACACGATCACCAAAGACTTTTACCTGACAAAAAAAGTCACCAATCAAGCTTACAAGCTCGAGAACATCTACTACGATTACGATAAATGGGATTTGCGCAAGCAAGCGAAGAAAACGCTCGACACTCTATATCAAATCCTTGTGGACAATCCTGATATTGCAATAGAACTACGCTCCCACACCGATTCCCGCGGGGCAAATGATTACAATAAAAAGCTTTCCCAGAAGCGAGCCGAAAGCTGCGTGGATTATCTTATTCAAAAAGGCATTGACAAAAATCGCCTGGTCGCGGAGGGGTATGGCGAGTCGAAGCCATTGGTTGAGGGGTGTACCCAAAAAGAGGAATGCCCGGAGGAAGGGGGCAAAGGGGATTGCCCATGTTACCAGAAAAACAGGCGGACAGAGTTTACCATTTTGGATGAGACCGAGGCCAAAGTGAGTGACCAGGATCAAAAAACAGAAGAAAGCCAGTAATCATCGTCTTGTTATCGATTTTCAAATCGCTTCCATAATGTTTTGACCAATTATGCGATACACTTTCCTCATCATAACTCAGCTCGTTTTATTTTGCGGATTCGCTTCTGCTCAGCAAATCCAGCTTTTTAGTGAAGATTTTGAAACGAGTCCCGATCTTTTTACAACAAATGCCGATACAACCGGACCCGGCTCTCCGGGTTTAGGTGCTAACAAATGGATCATTAATGACGCCTACAACGGCCAATCCATTTATCCGACAACTACCCGTCAAGACAGTACAGTTAGCGGGACCATTAATAACGCCCCATTCAGTGACTATCTTCACATCCACGATTCTGCTGCCACCGGCCAGGGTGTAAGCAATGCCAACTTCGATCCTACCGATCCTTCGGACAATTTTGCCTACATCAGCGATGGCTTTTGCACGCTTGGGTTAGTTGACGTCAAATTCACATTTTTCTATTTAGCGGAAGGAGGTGCTGACGCTTATGGCGAGGTGTACTACAGCCGCGATAACGGCCCTTGGCAAAAAGTGGGCCAAAACAAGTACAACAACCAATCCAAGTGGAAATACGAAGTCCTATCGGATAGCAACTTCTCGAAAACCACGAGTTTACGGTTCGGTTTCAGGTGGGTGAACGATTCCCTCAGCGCCCAGGACACATCCATTTCCTTTGCTGTAGACGAGATCATAGCTGTAGGGACTTATGACGATGTCAATAATCCCGTGGACATTCAAATCGACAATATATTTCCCGACACCATCTGCCCTACCGAAAACCTTTTCATCAACTACTCGCTCTCGGAGCCCCTGTGTGAGGCAACGTATCGCATCGAGTTATCCAACAGTAACGGCAATTTCAACAATCCCACAAGTCTGGGCATTTTCGATATTTCGAGTACGGACACCTCTGGCGCCATTGCAGCTGAAATTCCGAGCAATACATCCCTGGGGAGTTGCTATAAAGTCAGACTGACGCGCGTATCCCCGTCTCCCAAAATTACCGGCTCAGCAAGTGCCTGCTTTGTTGTGGAAGACTGCCCCAACACTGTCACCACTCAGGAACCCGTGGCAGTAACGGGTCCTGACACGATTTGCGCCTTAAGTGTCATCGATGTTCCTTTCACATCAGATGGCGGGTTTAACAGTGGCAATGTGTACACCGCGCAGTTGCTTACCGACTCATCGGGTTCTTTAACTGCGCCACAAGCAATCGATATCCGGCTGTAGAAGGAAGCACTTATGGGCCATTCTGTATTAAGCGCTGTAATGTTTACACCAATAATGCCCAAAGCTTATCGGTTTGTGTTACGGACACTACGGGTGCTCAGGATACGATCAACTACGATGTCGATTTTTGGGGCGATTCAACAGATTACTACCAGGGCAATTCATTTGAGGTGCAGCTCCTGGATAAAATGGGCTTTTCCATTATCAATACAGGTGGCTTGGGAGCAACTGTCGATACGAGTAGTGGCAACATCGTTATTTCCGTTCCCAGTGGCAACAATCTCAGCTCCTTAGGGCTCCAGGCCGGCCCTTATTATCTCCGGGTTATTGCCGATAGTGCCACCAATCCCAACGATACCCTCGGCACGCTTGTTAACATCACAATAGGCGCACCTTCCTCAACACCGCCTGATATCATTGTCGATCCCGACACGGTTGCTTGTAATACCGGCATTGTTGAATTCCTCATCAGTCCATACAATCAAGACTCGGAATACGAATGGGCTTCCGATGCCATCAACGGAGGTGTGCCATTTACCTGGCCATCCAACCCATTGTCTGTCGACTTTACAGGGGCGGACGTAGATGATTATACATTTGTGGTAACGGAGATCAACTACGGGTGTCGAGGGCCTCAATCCGCTGCTCATACAATCGATATCATTTCCACGCCAATCGTTGATATCAATGGCCCTCAAGAAGTATGCAAAGGCGATACAGTGGATTTTAATGTCCCCTTTATCGCTGCCACATTTTACGAATGGTCAACAAGCCGGGGCGAAATCATCGACACATCCAACAACGAATTAACCGTTGTGTACGATTCGCTGGGCACTGCCAATATCCGGGTTGACGCCCTTAACCAGTGCGGCTCCAGTACAGGGAACTTTACGCTGCAAGTCAAGGAATTTGTCGACCTGGATGCGGGCAAAGACACAACCATTTGCAAGGGAAATGGAGCTGAATTGACAGCAGAGAGCCAGGGCGTGCCGGATACATTGGCAACAAATTTTTCGGATCAGTTGGCAGGAAACGGCCACATGTTCGATATCAGGGCAAAAGAGGATGCCCTCATCACGAGCTTCGATGGCAACATGACCAGCGGGGGGAACAAGATGCGGATTTA
>PXTV01000064.1 GCA_003022985.1 Bacteroidetes bacterium SW_11_45_7
TAACCGGCCAACCCTTCTGCGAGGCTTCTTCTGTGAGCTCTTGAAAAAAGTCCTTCAAGCGATGATGAATACGGCCTAAACGGGCAAAGAATTGCTGAGCGGACGAATCATTGTAATACTGAAAGTTGGCTTCCGGATGGAGGCCTTCGTGTGTGCGGAAGACGGGCGTGAATGCGTTCATTTCCGCCCACCGGTAAAACAGGTCGCGGTCACGCGTCTTGTTCAACAAGAGGGCTTTGATGGACGTGTAGCCGCCAATGTCGCTGTGATTGAGCGTGATGCCGCTCATCCCCGATGATAACATGGCAGCAACAGCCGAAGGCATGCCGTCATGCCGGCCGTAATCGACCGTTTGGTCCCCCGCCCAGAACAGCGTTGAATGTTTAGGCGAATGACTGAAACCCGAACGGGTGAAAAACACCATGTCCTCGCTTTGCTCAGCCTCTTCCAGCACTTCGCGGTTCAAACGGGCCCATTCAACAGGAAAGCGGTTGTGGTATTCTTTTGCACTGATACCGCTTGCCAGTTGGGCGTCCATCGGCAGCCATTCGCCAAAATCGGCCATCCAGCCGCTGAACCCTTTATCAACCATCTGCCTTTTGATGATACCTTTGTACCATTTCCTTGCATCGGGATTTGTCAAGTCCACCGTATAGGCCTTGAACCCCCCCTGCTTGAGCAGATACGGTTCTCCCTTTGGATTCAGTACAAGGTAGCCCTTGTCGATCGCTTCTTGTGCTCGTTTTGTTCCTTCTGCTATGAATGCATTGATATACCCCAGCACATGGACGCCTCGTTCATTCATGCGCTTGCAAAACCGCTCCAGGTCGGGGTAGGCATTCGTGTCCGGCTGCCAGTTCCACCACAGACGGTTGCCTACGGCTACATCGCGGTTGCCCGTCCAGTCCTGTATCCAGACAGCTTTCACCGGATTTCCCGAAGCCAGCGTGGAATCGACAATGGAGCGCACTCTTTTCGCACCGCCCTGAACACCGAGCCATGTGCCATAGGCCCAATCCGGCAAAGATCGCATCCGCCCGGCATGGACAGTATATGATCTGAGCAATGCCAAGGGATCATCCTTCAGCCATACCAATCCTTTTAGAGAATTGTGCTGCACTTCGAGCACAACTTGCCCCTCCTGGCTGAAATCACAAACGGAAGGTCGCGTGTTTTCTAAAAATACGGCCCGGCCCTCTGTCGTGAGGAAAAACGGGATGGGCGCATAGCTTGTAAATGCATCACCAGCGGCACCTACTATACCCGTCCAGAATGAGGTGGACTGATCGCCCCTGCCAATTCCCTGCTCTTCCACAAGTGCCGGCACGCGATGACCTGTAAGGTTCACGTGAGAGTATTGCTCATCCATCCTCCGTTGAAAGCGAAAGATAACCCGATTGATTTGGGGATGATCTACATAGCATGCAAAACGCAACTTGCTGTTATTTTCACGTACCAACGTCAAATCAAAGTGCACCTTCTTTTGCTTGTGGTGAAGTTGGCCATACATTTTTGTTTCTTTTCCAACATGGACAATCGAATCGACAGAAGGATTCTTATAACGCGTTTTGACGTTCTGCTTGAACGTATAGCTTCCAAAACCGGATTTGACCTTCTCTTTTTCGATATGGGCTGTGAGAAAGGCATTGGGTGAAAAGGTTAAGGCAGTTTTGTCATCGATGGTGATGCGCCAGGATTCTTCGCCACGAACAATCTCAGGAGGGGACTGGGCAGAGGTAGCAAGAGGAAATAGAACAATAAATAAGAGGAGTAGGTGTAGGTGTAAAAGGATTGTCATATCTGATTAGCAGGGATCTTCTGAGTGTTTAAGCAAAATACGTAAAGTTGTTGTATATTTTCCCTGATTCAAGAAACATTCTCCTATCGGATTGGACTGGATATAAAAACGTTATAGAATAACAGGGCTACGGGGTCCAATTGTTATGGGTACGAAAATGCGGCTAAAGCCGCTATCATGAATTGATTGTTATCCGTTGGCTGAAGCCAACGGCAGTAAATATTAAAAAATCCGGGCATTATCAATTGCCGCCAGCTTTAGCTGACGGGTTCAAAAGCCTGTATAATAGTGGTTTTAGCCACATTGTTGGCAGGAACCTCTAACAGTTTTATTCTAAAACGTTATTGAAACAATGAGCTAATTGACTCCTACCATTCGAATCATGTAGAAATGGGTGATAATGAAACGAAACGGTTCTTAGCTGCAAAACTTTACGAATCGGGTAAGTTATCATTAGGGCAAGCTGCTGAATTGGCTGGTCTTTCCAAATCTGCATTTACTGAAATATTGGCTGATTATGACGTGTCGTTGATCAATCATCCCACCTCAGACGTCAAGCGGGATGCAGAGCAATTCTGATATTATTATCACAAACAAAGTTTGTCTTATTTGCTCAGGTATTAAGTGAGGTCGGATATAAAACCGATCGTTTTTTCAGCTGAGAAAAAAATTAGCTTTAAACGCTAAAATCATCCATTCAAATCTCATCAAACCACCAACATCCTTCCCAATCCCTCAACAGCAAAAGGCCCGGACCCCATATACGCAACAGCATGGCAATTGGGGCAAAGCGGCATCAGATCATTTGCCGGATCAATGATGGACAGCTCATCTTTTTGGGAAAGGGGAGTAAAGGTGATGGATATGGATGAAGCCTTTAGCAAATGCCCCATACCGTTCGCGAAAACCTGTAAAAAGTTTAAATTTGATTCAATAGTTATACTATAAGTATGGAAACCGGAACAAAAATAAACCAGCTTTTAAAGGAGATTCCTTCTGGAGCAGCAATATTAAGTAAATGGCTTGTTGCAAAAGGCTATTCTTATGCTTTGCAGCAAAAATACAAGCAAAATGGTTGGCTTGAAACCGTTGCCAGAGGAGTGATGAAGCGAGCCGGGGATCAGGTGGGGTGGGAAGGCGGACTTTTTGCTTTGCAATACCAGGCTCAGACCCCGGTCCATATAGGCGGGATATCTGCCTTAAGGCTTCATGGAGCGGCTCAATATATCCCTTTTGGAAAGGCACCTTTGCATCTTTTCCTGCCACACGTGACAAAAATTCCTGCCTGGTTCTTCGAAATTGATAATGTGCCGGTAACGCTTCATCATACTGACTTTTTACCCAGAGAGTTGGGTCTAAAAGCAATTGAAGATAAAACCTTAACCCTTATAACCTCAGCCCCTGCAAGGGCATTTCTGGAATTACTGTATCTTGCTGAAGAAGATCATGACTGGATAGAAGCATACGAAATAATAGAAAACCTCACTACTTTACGTCCTGCTACCGTCCAGGAACTTCTGGAGCTATGCAATTCAGTAAAGGTAAAGCGGGCATTTTTGTACCTGGCTCATTTATCCGGTCATACATGGTTCAAATACCTTGACCTTAAACGCATAAAATTGGGCAAGGGCAAAAGAAAGTTAGTAGATAATGGCAAGTTCATGCCGGAATTCCAAATAACGGTTCCTAAAACATTAACGAAATGATAGAAGAGCAATATCAAAAACAAGTTGGGCTGCTTCTGCAGACGTTACCGGTACTCAATGAGTTCAGGGATTTAGCCCTTCACGGAGGTACGGCCATCAACCTTTTTGAAACCAACATGCCCCGTTTGTCTATTGATATTGACCTGACCTGGCTTCGTCCTTTTTCACGGGATGCTGATTTAAGCCGTATCCGGGATACTTTGCAGGAAGTCCGTAAAATAATAATCGAAAGGATACCTGAAATAAAAGTTGCACATACGGAGAATACCCCGTATAAATTGCTCTGTAATAGAGCAGGGGTGAATGTTAAAATTGAAGTGAATACAACCAACAGGGGAGCATTGTTTCCAACCCGCACAATGCTTTTATCTGAAAAAGCTCAGGAAGATTTTGATGTATTCACTGAAATACAGGTAGTATCATACGGGCAATTGTATGGTGGAAAAGTGGTAGCGGCTTTGGACCGCCAGCATCCCAGGGATTTATTTGACATTGATCAATTCATGAAAAGCAAAAAAGTGACGGAAGAAATTAAAAAGGGTATCGTTTTCTTTTTGCTTTGTAGTGGCAGGCCTGTCAATGAGTTATTAAAGCCTCAATGGCTTGACCAGTCAGGGGTTTTGGAAAATCAATTTGCCGGAATGACACGTGTTCCATTTCATTATGAGGATTTTACCAGCGCCCGCAAGAAACTTTTAGAACTTGTTTCGGAGGCCTTAGACCAACAAGCTCGTGTTTTCATATTAAACTTCCATAAGGGCCAATTGGATGAAAATTTCCTAAAAGTGAACAACTATCCAGCTATTAAGTGGAAATTGAAAAATCTGGAAAACCTTAAAGCAGGGAATCCGGAAAAATATAAGCGGCTCTTGGCAGAGGTAGAAAAAGTTTTAGCTGAAACTTAACCGGCTTCTCATCATTCATTGATGAATCTTCCCGCCAAAGCAAGTGCCCACACTTGCTTTCGAGCTAAACAGGCCAGTGTTTTCACGGGGCATGATAGCGCTTCAAGTCGAAAAAAACAGGCTTAAAACTCATCG
>PXTV01000065.1:0-763 GCA_003022985.1 Bacteroidetes bacterium SW_11_45_7
TAACCAAAAATCTGGAGGATATCCTCATGAAAGCCCATATCCAGCATCCTGTCAGCTTCATCCAGGATCAGGTTTTCAAGTTGACTGAAATCAGGATGCCCCATCGCTAGATGGGAGATGAGTTTACCGGGCGTGGCTATGATAATGGGTGCTCCCGCCTGAAAAGCCTTGCGTTCCTTTTCCCAGGTTTGCCCATCAGTACCCCCATAAATGGGCACTGAGCGGATATTGTCCAAAAAATAAGCAAGCCCTTCTACATGTTGGTCAATTTGAAGTGCTAATTCTCTTGTGGGCACAATGATTAATGTATTCGTGCTTGTGGCCGGATTCGTAGCTAATTTGTGAAGGATGGGCAGAAGGAAAGCTGCTGTTTTACCCGTACCCGTTTGCGCACAGGCAATTAAATCTTTTTGTTGCCGGATAGCAGGGATCGCTTTTTCCTGAACCGGTGTGGTTTCTTCAAAACCCATGGTTTCCAAACCGCGAACAAGATCGGCATGGAATTGAAACTCGCTAAAATTCACTTTTTCCCCTCCGTTATTTTGGTGAATGAAGGTAGGAATTTTGCGTGACTCCTGTATTAAAGCAGGCACAAGAAGGGGCAACTACGCAAAGCTGGAAATGTATCTTTTCAATTTGCCTGATTGGATGTGTTAGCAAACCCTCCGCTTAAAGTGATTTGCATATCTTCTACAGGCCGGAAATCGATCCGTGCATCAGCACAGTAACGCCTTATGAAAAAATCACTGTCAAAGCGTTCCTG
>PXTV01000065.1:817-3209 GCA_003022985.1 Bacteroidetes bacterium SW_11_45_7
GTTCCTGTTTTAAGCGTGTGGTATCCACCCCGTTCTCATTAACGTAAGACACGGTGTCGGGTTGGAAGAGTTGGCCGTTTTTCACAGTTCCAAAAACCACTGTATCAGCAACTTCTGGCTCACGGGGATCATAGTGCCGCCAATCATGGCCCTGCGTATAAGAACCGGAAATTTTATAGCCGAATTTGTCACTGATTTTCCCGGCATGCCAGAATTCCGGTTTGATCGTACTCCTTTCACCACCGGCAAGGCTTACAATTGTTTCAAAGTCATCTTTGATATCAAGAGGTGATTTTGTGATGATATGCATAACGCCAGCAGTGGCATTAGGCCCATCAAGAGCCGATGCCGGCCCGCGTGCAACTTCAATACGCTCGATATCGTAATTGTTGGATGGAATGAGCTGAAAGATATTGGCACGCAGTGATGGCACGCGACCAATGCGGTTATCTGCTATAGTGAGCATTGCGCCTGAAAAGATGTTATTAAACCCCCTTACATTTACATTAGAAGAAATGATGCCGGTTTTCATAATATCTACACCTTCTACTTCTTCAAGGTGGTCAACAGGTGATGTAACCGGTTGACAACAACTTCATCCAAACCAACCTCTGTTTCGTCTAATGCAACGGTTAGCTCTACTTCATCGGAGCTTTTATCAATTGTCTTCTCTTTCTCCTTGTAGCCTACAAAGCGGAAGGTTAGTGTTTCTGCTTTTTCGGAAAGAGATAGGGTAAATCTTCCTTCTAAATCTGTAGTAGTACCGCTATTTGTTTCTTGAACCAGGATGTTGACGCCAACAACCGGCTCACCTGACTTTGCATCCACAACCTGCCCGCTGACTTCAGTTTGCCGGGCTAATGATGTTTTAGCTGCCAATAGGGCAATCATAACAAACAAGATAGGGACGGGTCTCATAAAATGGGTTTTAGAGATGGGGTAATGATAAGGAATCAAGCCATAATTTCCCTTGAATATTGGGTTGGCAGAAATTGACAATCATCATTGCCGCTCTGATATAACACCCTGAATTAAAAAAGCCAAAGCTCGTATAAGGGGCTTTGGCTTTTACCCCTTGCTGGTTATTCCAGCTCAGGTTCCACACAAGAAAAAGTCTGTTTTTTCGCCTTAATGGTTATCTATTGTGCTTGTAGCTGTCTTCAATAAGCTGCATCAACAGTGTGTAGAGGTGATTGTAGGTTTTGTACAATTCCGGCATCTCTTCTTTTGCCCTGGCCAATTGGTTTTTGAACTTAGGGGATGAGGTAGCGGAAATGAGACGAAATAAATTTTCGTTTTCCCGGGGCGATCGGTCTCTTCGCTTCTTAAATTTCATAATTAAAGGTTTTTGGTCCACTCAAATCATTGTTCAGCCGTTAATACACAATCATTTTGATCAGGTAACCTTTTTTCAGAAAAAAATTAAACGCTTTGAATAAAAGCGCTTAGAAAAAAGAGAAAGGTATCAGTAGGGATAAGGATATAATAGGACAAATAGTAGTAACGACTCATTCATCCGCGTATTCAATCATTATCCCTTCTGATTGAAATTGGCAAAAAAATTTGAGCACGCAAATAAAACACCACAAAATACCCGGTTCTACCTGCTTTTACGTATGCCGGGCTACGTGTTTATACGTATAAATTCGAAAGGTTAAGGCCACCAAATGGCTAAAAATTGACCAGCTTACTGATGTTAGCTAACCCCGCATAAAAAAAAAGCCCGCTTCATTAAAAGAGCGGGCTTTCTATTCATCAGAGGGGCCAAATTGATGGCATTTTGAATCACCCTCAGGTTAAACTCACTGCTCAACCACCTCTTTCTCTTCTTCTTCTTGATATTCCTCAATAGGTGGACATACGCAGAAGAGATGGCGATCGCCATAGGAGTTATTAATTCTTCCTACCGGTGACCAGAACTTGCTGTCATGTGCATAGGGCAGCGGATATGCTGCGCGCTCGCGTGAATAAGGATGGGACCATTGATCGCTGGCTACATGTTCAATGGTGTGGGGCGCTTGCTTCAGCAAGTTGTCTTCTGCATCCACTTTCCCTTCTTCAATTTCGCGTATTTCCTCTCTGATTTGCAAGAGCGCATCACAAAAGCGATCGAGCTCTTCCTTATCCTCGCTTTCAGTAGGTTCCACCATCATAGTGCCGGGAACAGGCCAGGACATTGTAGGAGCGTGAAAGCCGTAATCGATCATGCGCTTGGCAATGTCTTCAACATTCACATTGGCACTTTCATCGTAAGGGCGGAAATCCACGATCAATTCGTGGGCTACATGCCCTTTAGACCCAACATAAAGTACCGGATAGTTGTCCTGAAGGCGTTTACGCAGGTAGTTGGCATTGAGGATAGCGTATTTGCTTGTATTTGTCAGACCTTCTT
>PXTV01000066.1:0-4526 GCA_003022985.1 Bacteroidetes bacterium SW_11_45_7
GACAAAAAATCCGGAATGGCAGATCGTCTACGACACGGCAGGCGGCAATACCATAGCAAACGGAACCGACACGATTGTAACTGATACGTCCGCTGTATTACAAAACCTGATGCCTGAAACACAATATGAAGTCTTTGTAAGAGAGATTTGTTCCGCCTCTGATTCTTCGGATTACGCAGGACCAGTAACCTTTACAACGCCCCCAACATGCATTTCACCCACTGCACTTTCTGTGGATACCATAACCACCGATTCCGCAAGAATTTCCTGGTCATCTCAGGATACGGGCGCCCAATGGCAAGTTGTCTATGCTACTACAGGGGGCAATACCATTGCCAATGGTACGCGTGAGTTTGTAGCCGATACATCAGCTGTTCTTACGGGCTTATCTAGTGCCACCAGCTATGTATTTTTTGTGAGGGAAGTTTGGGCTATGAATGATACCAGTTCATTCAGTGGTCCTGGCTCATTTACTACTGATTGCCCGGCATTTACCGCACAATATACGCAGAATTGGGATAGTGCAGCCGCACAAAGTCCCCTGGGCGATTTATTGTGCTGGAGCACGGCAGGAAACGAATCAAGCCAGATCGACTTAGATGCCAACAGCACAATCGATACTGAATTACCACCCACATTGCCCAATGAGGTGACCTTCAATGATGCGGATTTGACTGCAGGCGACACCTCGATCTTAGTATCACCGCGCTTTAGTGATCTCGGTGCTTACGATAAACGTGTTCGCGTGCAGGTTGCTTTTGATAACCAGGCAGACTCGAGACTCTTTATCGGTGTCATGTCCAATCAGTCCGATGTTTCATCGTTTGTACCCCTCGATACGTTAACGAATCCATCAAGTGTTACTGAAGGAGAATACGCAGAATACATTGTTAATCTGGATGATACCGCGGCTATCGGTTCCAGAGAGTATGTGGCTCTTGCTAATGGCGATGATACTTACGAAACGACAGTAGATCTTTTGAATTACGAGCAAATTCCTGCTTGTCCACTTCCATCAAATCTCTCTGCATCCAATGTAACTACCACCGATGCAGATATTAGCTGGACTCAAGGGCCCCAGTCATCCGGTGATTACGTGGTTTACGTAGAAGGGCCTTCCGGTGACACCTTAGCTGCTAATGGCTCATCGACAACCGTTTCGGGCTTGGCGCCTGAAACGTCCTATAATGTCTACCTCGATGAGATATGCAGTTCCGGTGATACGTCCAACAGGATCGGCCCTGTTACATTGACAACATTGTCTACTTGCCCTGCACCGGATAGTCTCAACATCACGAATGTGACAGCTGATTCCATCGATGTAAGCTGGTCAACAGGTGACAGTTCACAAGTAAATCACATTGTTTATGTACAAGGGCCGTCTGGCGATACTGTGACAGTCAGTGGTGATTCAACAACTGTCACAGGATTAGCAGTAAATACAGATTACGATGTGTTTGTCCGGGAAGTTTGCTCCGCCAATGATAGCAGTGCACTTGTAGGCCCTGTATCAATTAAGACATTATGCAATCCCCTTTCGATTCCTTATACGCAAAACTTCGATGGTATAACACCCAATTTACCTAATTGCTGGAATGCTAACGATGGTACGAATGAAATCTTCACAGCCACTGGGTGTTCCAACACCGGTGCCCATCTGCAGATCAATGGCATCCCGGATAATTTTGTCAGAAGTCCTCGCTTTAGCGTGAGTGGCCAACCGAGCATCAAAGTTGGCTATGATATAAGGGGTGGATGTGGCAATGATCCTGAAAGTCAAGATAGCCTTCGCGTAGAGTATTGGGATGGTAATCAGTGGACGCCTCTTGCTTTCTATGATGGCAATACGGTATCCCTTTCCACCTTCCGGGCTGACTCATTTATCATAACGAATGGCCTGACTGATGATTTCAGCGTGCGATTCTATATGATTAGCGGAAGCGGCTCAGGATTTGATGACTATGATATCGAGAATTTCTTCATCGATACGCTCGATCCATGCACTGAACCCCTTGCTCTCCAGACTGATTCAATTGGTGCTAATGCCGCCACTGTGAGCTGGACGCCATTAACCAATAATACCGAGTGGTTGGTGACTTATGATACAATCGGTGGTAACACATTGCAAAATGGTGCCACCATTTCTGTGACCGATACCTTTACTACCTTGACAGGTTTAATGCCTAAGACAGATTATGAATTTTACGTGAGAGAAGTATGTGCCAATGATACCACTGCCAACGCAGGCCCCGTTCAATTCACTACTACGCCTACATGCATTGCTCCAACCAACCTCCAATTGAGCAACATCACACCTACTTCGGCCGATATTACCTGGTCGTCAGGCCCGGTATCTGAGATCGATCATGTGATATATGTGCAAGGCCCCGGTGGCGATACAATAGCAGCTGGTAATGTGGATAGTATCAATATCTCCGGTTTAATGAGTCAAACTTCCTATGATGTCTTCGCCCGGGAAGTTTGCAGTCAATCGGATTCGAGTGTTATTGTTGGTCCTGTCTCATTTACAACAATTTGCACACCATTTACGGCAACTTATACACACAGCTTTGATAGTGTAACTGCTCCTGCTCTTGATTCTTGCTGGTCTGTTTTTGAAGTTGGACAAGCTGAAAATTCAGGCACGCGTACTTCTGCAACAGCTGATGGTGGCACTGTACCTCCGTCATCACCCAACTTATTCGAGTTGAATGATGGTGATACTACCATGCTGATTTCACCATCCTTAAGTGATTTGCCTACATATCAAAATCGTGTAAGATTCAAAGCAAGTGATGAAGATGGGGTTGGAGCTGAGTTGATTTATGTTGGTGTTATGGCGGACCCGAATGACGCAACTACCTTCGTGCCAATTGATACAGTTGATCCACCTAATGGTGCATTCACCGAATTTACGGTCAATTTAAATGACACATCATCGGTTGGCAACAATCAATATGTTGCACTAAAACATGCTCAGGCAGGTAATTTCGAAATCTTCATTGATGACTTTGTTTACGAGCCACTACCTTCTTGCTTAAAACCTAAGAATGTACAGACAACTGCTCAATTTGGTTCTGCATTCATCAATTGGACTGCAGGTCAGTCAGGCTCTCTTGGTTGGGAAATTGTGTACGGCCCCGCAGGTAGTAATCCATTGACAAATGGCACAGTTGTTACTACAACTAACACGGCTGATACATTAAATAACCTGATGTTAGCCACTGACTATCAGGCATACGTTAGGGAAATCTGTGCACCAGGGGATACAAGCGCTTACACAGGCCCCATTTCATTCAGGACAATTGATCCCAATCCAAGCGCTTGTAATGTAGGAGTTCCTATTCCTGATGCTGGATGTGCCAGTGGTGATAGCGCTGTATTTCCCGTAAAAGTGCAAAACGCACCCGGCAGCGCACTGGGTGATGATGTTGTGTTGACAGACGCTGATATTATTATTGAACACAGCTATGATGCAGATCTCAACATTCGTTTACGGTCTCCTTCCGGCCAGATGATCGAGTTATCTACAAACAATGGTTTCTCTTCTGATGATTACGGTGACCCATCCAACTGTCCCGCTGATGTTACAAACTTTAATATGAATGCTGGCACAAATATTACTGCGGGTAGTGCACCATTTATCGGATCTTATGTACCGGAAGGAAATTTTGCAAGTTTTGAGGATTCCACGAACCCGAATGGTATATGGGAGCTTGTTGTTTGTGATGATGTTGGTGGTATTTCCGGGACAATCGAATATTTTGGCCTTGAATTCAAAGATATCGACTCTACGAATCTCGGGGTGACATCTATTCTTGAGCCTTCACTTGGCGCTTGTGGTGATAGCAGCCAAAATGTTGAACTTGTGGTTGAAAACTTTGGCGTTGGAGTTCAGGACAGCATTCCCGCAAGTGTTGACATTACAGGAATTATAACCACCTCCTTCACGGGTATGATTAATGATTCTCTGATGCCGGGCGCTGTGGATACTGTAACAGTTGGGTCTGTTAACACTTTTGCGGGCGGCCCAATCAATCTTACAGCATATACACAGAAAGCGGCTGATGGCTATACTCCAGATGATACAACCAAGAAATCAGTGAATATCAATCCAATACCAACCGTTACAACATCGAACGATACGGGCTGTATTGGCGAGTCATTGACATTGACTGCTTCATCAACCACACAAAACTTCGAGTGGTATGCAACTGCTACAAGTGACAGTGTCATCTCGGAAGATGATACCCTTGTTACTTCCGGCTTGCAATCCACGCAGAGCTTCTACGTGACTTCGTATCAGTCCACGAAAGACCGTCTCGGTCCTGCCAATAATAACTTTGGCACCACGAGCACGGTCTCATCGCAGTTGAATCAGAACAGCATGTTCATCAGTGTTGACAGAAATGTAATGCTCGATTCCCTGACTGTCTATGCTGCTGGCGCGGGTGACTTTGTGTTCTTTGTTACCGACTCCCCACAAACACAAGTAATCCTGCGCGATACGCTAACTGTACAGAGCA
>PXTV01000066.1:4604-8028 GCA_003022985.1 Bacteroidetes bacterium SW_11_45_7
GCCGAAGCTGTCATCACCAAACCATCCGTCAACATTGGCGCAGATACCATGGTATGCGATAGTCTTGCCATTGATGCCGGTTCCGGTTATGCAGGCTACAACTGGTCCACCAATGACACAACGCAATCCATTACAGTAAGCAGTGATGGGTCGTATATTGTGACTGTGACCGGCACCAGTGGTGGCTGTACAAATACTGACACGATCGATGTAACGATTGCGAATCCAACGGTAAGTCTGCCGGACAGTGTGGCTACATGCGATTCCGTTACATTGGATGCAGGTGCTGATGCCGACATCTACAACTGGAGTACCGGTGATGCAACGCAAACCATTACAGTTACAAAAACAGGTTGGTACAGTATCACAGCTACCGATGATTCGCTGGGATGCGAAACCTATGACAGTTCCTATGTTGAGATTCTCAGTTCACCAGCTGTCGATATAGGCCCTGACACGAGCTTCTGTGAAGGTGGTTCTGTCACACTTGATGCTGCATCGTCAGCAACGGTCGATTCCTACAGCTGGAACACGGCTGACACAACGCAAATGATTACAGTTGATTCGACAGACAGCTATAGTGTGACTGTTACATATACAAATGGTTGTACGGTGACAGATTCAGCTGATGTGGCAGTTTACCAGAATCCTGTTGCTAATGCATCAGCAGAGCAAATGAGCATATGCGAAGGCGACACTACAGCACTAACTGCTACAGGTGGCGCAGCATCCTATAGCTGGAGCAACGGGCAAAGTGGTGATACGATCCCTGTAGCCCCAATGGACACCATGATGTATACCGTAACAGTAACTGATACGAATGGCTGTACCGATATGGATTCCGTTACGGTGGGTGTGAAACCGCTACCAAACGTCAGTGTTAACGGGGCACTTGATTCCGCTTATTGTGATAGCGATCCGGCTGTTACATTAACTGGTACACCCACTGGCGGCACGTTCAGTGGTCCTGGCGTTTCCAGTGGTATGTTTGATCCAGCATCAGCCGGTGAAGGCACCCATCCCGTTACTTATGAAGTCACTGTCAATGGCTGCACAAATAGTGTTACCGACAGTGCTGAAGTTGAGGTTTGCCCCGGCATTGCTGAACGGGACGACATAGGACGAATCGATATCTATCCGAATCCGTTTACAGATCTCGTTTCCATCGAGATTCAGCCTGTAAAATCAGGAGAAGCGACAATCGAAATGGTGAACGTGATGGGTGAAGTGATTCACTACAAAGAAGTTGATCTGAAGAGTAAGCTCAACACCATTACCATTCAACCAGAAGAACAATTATCATCGGGCGTGTACTTCATACGGATCAAGAAGGATGATAAAGTTGAGCCCTTCAAGTTGATCCGGTTGAGTGATTAACTTTCCCTGCCACTTTGAAGTGGTAAGGATGGTTGTTGTTTTATCGGTTTCATGGGTAAAAAAGACAGGTCATTCGATGGCCTGTCTTTTTTTTGGTCATGAAAAGGTGTGTCCTCTACTCACCTATGCTTCATTTATTCCGTAATGGATCAACTTCTCTTCTTCTCTTTGTCGCCATTTTGAGACAATAAGAAAAGTTCTAGTGTGTGGGGATATGATCGAAATATCTCCAATATTTCATGGCTTTGATCGTATTGGAAGAGGTGAGAAAAGCTTCGAATGGATATGTTTAATCTTATGCCTACAAATGCCACTATTTGAAACGACAATGGCTGAAATTGTTGCTTAGCTCATAGGCAACACGTTAAAAATGGGAACAATGCCTTTGCTATTTTACTTCGTACAAAAGGTACTGCTTCCGGGTGTGGCGAAATTCATCTAATTCATCTGACCAACTCTCACGAATTTGATCAGGCTTCCTGCCGTTTTTGATCTGTTGACGCAGTTTGTCCGTACCCGCCAGCTTATCGAAATATGGTGTGAAAAAGGAATCAACCCTGCTTTTCGTCATTTGATACGCAAATGTGAGCCATTGTAAATTGATACGCCCAAGCCGGGAATGATGAGGGGCCGAGGTTTCACCATAGAGTTTTTCACCGTAGCAGCGTTGTCCTTGGTACTTTGGATTACTTGCCCCTTCATTGGGCTGTGGTACAAAGTGATAAGATGAATCGGGCCAGGCAGGATGCCCCCATTGCTCAAACGGATGATCTGTCCCGCGGCCAACACTCATCACTGTTCCCTCGAAAAAGCAAAGGGAAGGGTAGAGGTAGATACTGTTCATGGAAGGCAAATTTGGCGAGGGTCGCACAGGAAGTTCATACACCCTGCCGTGGAAGTAATTTTTGCATTTGATGACCGTTAGCTCCGCTTTCATCTGATCCTCTAACCACCCTTCGCTATTGATCATTTGCGCATATTCGCCTACAGTCATGCCATGAACAACGGGAACAGGGTGCATGCCAACAAAAGAACGGAATGCCGTATCGAGGACAGGCCCGTCCACGTAATGGCCATTCGGATTGGGCCGGTCGAGCACGAGCAAGGGCACATCGTGCTCAGCGCAAGCTTCCATCACGTAATGAAGCGTTGAAATATATGTATAAAAACGGGCTCCCACATCCTGGATGTCGAATACCATGAGCTCCAGTCCTTGTATGTCTTCCTTTGAGGCCTTTTTGTTGGCCCCGTAGAGGGATACAATGGGCAGCCCGGTTTTCTTGTCCTTGCCGCTCTCCACAGACTCCCCTGCATCGGCTGTGCCACGGAATCCGTGCTCGGGCGCAAAGATCGTTTCAACATCAACTTGCCAATCCAGTAGCGTGTCCACAAGATGGGCGCCATCGATTTCCGAAGTTTGATTCACAACCATGCCCACCTTCTTATCCTTGAGCTTATCGATGTAGTTACTAAGCTGATCCGCACCTGTTTTGACTGGTTCATCAGCCGGTGCTGGAATCTGCGCGAAGCCGTTCAAGCAAGCAATAAGTAAGATCGTTGGCGTAAGTATCGATATTATCAGAAGTCTGTTAATTGTTTGCATATTCTGCCGCTTTCGGAATGCTAAATTGGCCTGTTTATGGTGAGGAAACAAATATTGTTACAGAAGCCAAAACGAATATCATACTCAAAAACGTATGATAGAATGCATCGTCTCACAATTTTAGCGGTCATTCTCATGATGGCGGTCGGAATCTCCTGAATTATCCCTTATTTTGAAACTGCGCGACTGCAAAGCTGAATTTTGCGCATCTTTCGTCTCAAAGGAAATCTCACATTAAAAAGATAAACTGCCTTGCAATTCGCCTGGTTTATTGTCAAGAAACTCGCCCTTAATCCCTCACCCTCGTTTTCGCGGTTTATCATTCGTATAGCCGTGGCGGCTGTAGCGTTGAGTTTGACCGTTATGATTGTGGCAACAAGTATGGTAGGCGGGTTCCAAAAGGAAATCAAACAGAAAGTCTACGGTTTCTGGGGGCATATCCAT
>PXTV01000066.1:8061-9838 GCA_003022985.1 Bacteroidetes bacterium SW_11_45_7
GTCTACGGTTTCTGGGTGCATATCCATGTCACAAAATTCAATGCTGACAGGAAACAGGACGCTGAACCGCTCAGTATTCAACGCGATTTTTATCCATCCCTTGAAGATCAGGAAGGTATTGAGCATGTGCAGCCGTACGCCAATAAAGCGGGTATCATTAAATCCAATGAGCAGATTGAGGGGATCATTCTTAAAGGAGTGGGCCCGGATTTCAATTGGCAATTTTTCCGGGAATATTTGGTGGCTGGCGAGGTTTTTCAGGTTACCGATACATCTGCAAAAGATCAAGTTGTGATTTCTCAGTACACAGCTGATCGGTTGCATTTGGAAGTAGGCGACCCGTTTTTGGTTTATTTTATCCAGGATCCGCCACGTGTTCGTAAATTAACCATTTCAGGGATCTACGATTCGGGGCTCGGTGAATTTGACAAGTTCTATGCGCTGGTGGATATTGGCCATATCCGCGACCTCAATGGATGGGAAGAGGACCAGGTGGGTGGGTTTGAGGTCTTTATCGATGATGTTGAGCAACTCCAACAACGAAGTGATGATGTGTACAAAGCTATTGGCCCGGACCTTTATGCTGAAAGCATTCAAAACAAAATTCCCAACATCTTCGACTGGCTGCAACTGCAGAATACAAATGAGGTTGTGATTCTGGTACTCATGGTGCTTGTGGCTTCTATCAACATGATTTCCGTGTTACTTATTCTCATTCTTGAACGTACCAACATGATTGGCATATTGAAAGCTTTTGGTGCTACGAACTGGACCATACGCAAAGTTTTTATACTGAATGCTGCCTATATCATAGGGTTGGGGCTGGTTTGGGGAAATGTGCTCGGGCTGGGTATTTGTTTCATCCAGGATTATTTCGAGGTGATCACGTTACCGCAAAAATCTTACTACGTCTCAGTGGCTCCTATTCATATCAATCCACTGAATATCCTTCTTGTAAATGCCGGCACATTGGTTATTTGTACATTATCCATTGTCATGCCTACTTATTTGGTAAGCCGTATCAGCCCTATTAAGGCGATAAGGTTTAGTTAGCCCCTAATTGAATAATTGTCATGATGAGAGATCAAACTTTTGTGCTTTGCTGATTGTTAAGACCACCATTTATTGATTAAAGGAGGAGTTTCTTACATTATCACAGTTCCGGTCTTTTTGCCTTACTTTTCAGCTTTGCATGGCTAAGCGGGGATTTTACTTTTCGCTCTGATTTTTTATTTTATAAAGAGAGTAGTGAATCAAGAAGCGTCAATACAAGCTGAATCGCATTTCGTGGCATAGTTTTTGACAATGGTATGAGATTGTGGAAGAATTGTGCAAATTAATACAATAAAAGAACAACAATATGTTCGATAGCTTTTTCAATGGGCCGGTGAACGAGGAAGATATGGATTCTTTACCGTTGATGAATATGGAAGACGAGGGAGATGGTGGTATAGAAGATCAACCGATACCTGAGGAACTTCCCATTCTTCCGTTAAAGAATACCGTGCTGTTTCCCGGTGTGGTGATTCCTATCACTGTTGGCCGGGATAAATCGATCCAGGTTGTTCAAACAGCCTACCAAAACGATCGGTTAATAGGCGTCTTATCACAAGTAGACCCCAATGTGGAGGACCCCTCTTCCAAGGAGTTGAATAATGTTGGAACAATAGCCCGCATTGTCAAAGAACTCAAAATGCCCGATGGCAGTACAACTGTCATCATTCAGGGCAAAAAGCGGGTGTCTGTCAAGGATATACTGGGTGAAGATCCGTATATC
>PXTV01000067.1 GCA_003022985.1 Bacteroidetes bacterium SW_11_45_7
GCCTGCGCCAAGGCCTGTCTGGTCTTCATTCGTGGAGCCGTTCGACCAGTTGTAACTGTAATTGGGCGTGCCGCCAGTGGCCGTGATGTAGATCGCGCCAGCGGTAGCTCCACTACAGGCCGGGTCGATCACTGTGTCTACCGCAACCTGGAGCTGGGGCGGCTCGTTAATAGTGTCATTCACAACAAACGTGCAGCCGTTCGAATCGCGCACGATTACATTGTAGATCCCTCCGCTCAGGTTGGTAAAGTTCGTGTCTGTTTGATACGTCACGCCATCTATGCTGTATTCGTAAGAAGGTGTGCCGCCTGTGGTGTTCGTAACCGAGATACTGCCATCGCTGGCTCCGGCACAACTGACGTCCGTGCTGGTAGTTGTCATTGATAGCGGATTCGGCTCCGTCAGTGTCTCACTTAGCGTGGCTGTGCAGCCATTGTCATCTGTGACAGTGACCGTGTACGTACCTGCTGTCAAGCCGGTGATGTCTTCATTGGACGAGCCGTTGCTCCAGTTGTAATCGTAGGGCTGGGTGCCGCCACTAACGCTGATGTCGATGGAGCCGTCACTGCCTCCGCTACAGGAAATATCGGAGCTGCTGGCTACGCTTACGTTCAGCTGGCTCGGCTGGTTGATCGTGGCGCTGGCTGTAGCTGTGCAGCCATTATTGTCCGTGACCGTGACCGTGTAAGTGCCTGCGCCAAGGCCTGTCTGGTCTTCATTCGAAGAGCCGTTCGACCAGTTGTAACTGTAATTGGGCGTGCCGCCTGTAGCAGAAATGAAGATGCTTCCTGTCGAGTCACCATTGCATTTGATATCCAATTGGCTGTCAACCTTGACGATTAAAGGGGACGGTTCAGTAATTGTAACCTGGGTATCGGCCGTACAACCCTTTGCATCCTCGGTAAAAGCTGTAAAAGATCCGGATGCGAGACTGTCAAATGTTGAAGATGCCTGAAAGTTAACACCATCTATCGAATAATTATAGGGATTTGTTCCCCCACTAGCTGTTAATGATAAGTACCCATCGGAAAAACCGTTACAACTCACATTCCGTAAAGAGTCGACCGCAAGTTGAACAGTATCCTCATTGATTATCGTCACAGAGGATGTTGTATCGAGACAGCCATTTTGATCCTGTACGATAATCGTGTAGGTATTGGCCGAGAGATTATCGAAGTTACCTGAAGGTTGAAACGAACTCCCATTTAATGAAAATTGGTAAGGAGCTACGCCACCCGATGCTGATGCAAAAATCTCACCATCATCAACACCATTACAAGCAGAGTTAGAACTAGAATCGATGGTGGTTAATAACTCCGGTGGTTCTGTAAGCTGAACAGTTGTGGTATCAAGACATCCATTATCATCTTGCACGACCACTTGATAATTACCAGCAGTGAGTCCCGGAAATTGATTATTCGATTGATAAGTAGCGCCACTATCAATCGAATATTGATAAGGGTTGGTTCCACCACTTGCCAACAGCTAATATCGCTTTGAGATGATACCGATATATTCAATGGAGAAGGTTCCTGGATGGTAAATGACACAGTAGCCGTACAGTTACTGTCATCTTCAACAGTTACAGTATAATTGCCTGCTGAAAGACTACTAAAAGTACCGGACGCTTGAAAAGAGCCACCGTTCAATGAGTAACGGTAAGCGGGAGTGCCACCGCTGGCCTGGACAGTCACGCTTCCATCGCTTCCCCCATTACAACTTACATCGATTATTGTATCGACACCAACATTTAACTGCGAAGGTTGGGTAATGGTAACGCTAAGGGTATCGGAACATCCCGTTTGATCGAGGACGATCACAGTGTAAGTACCCACTGACAGATTATTGAATTGACTCGATGATTGAAATGACGTACCCCCATTAATGGAGTAATCATAGGGCTTGCGGCCTCCCGATGCACTGACAGTAATGGAACCATCATTACCGCCATTGCAACTGACATTCGTCACATTCACTGAGTCGATTGTGACTTGTGAAACGGATAGAGCAAATGCAGAGGATGTGAAGTTGCTCCAATCCATTATCTCAATCGTGTTAAACGGTCCGCTTATGCCGGTAACAGGCGATTTTGTAGCTTCCCAGCGCGGTACGTTCTGCCAGTGTGCAATGGAGTCCCATTCGCCATCTACCGAAGGATCGTAAAACATTTTTATGTCGGCAGGATCAGCGCCTGTCTGACGATAAATACGGTGGTAAAAATCGGGATTAACCCGGCAAATGGTCGAGTCTGTCTGCGTGCGGGCATACCCCTCAGTTGTAGCATCCACATTAGCCATCCTTACACCAAATGTGTGGGGGGAAGACGTTGAAGGGGTTATTGTTAGAGGCCGATACCGGTTTGTTCCCACACTTGAGCCAACCGGAAACAAATAAGACGATGTGCTGCTGGTCTGCCACGCTAGACGTCCGGAGGCCAAACTGCTGACAAAACCATTGTTGAAGGTAATGGCGTTCGGATTCGGATTGGAGATAAGAAGTTGAAAACTATCCGTGGCGAACTCCCTGTCATTGAGTGATAGCCGATTCCGAACTTCAGCGTTAAGCGTCAAAGATTTAATGCCCGTGCCTTGCAAGGTAAGATTGAAAAACCGGCTTTGAATAGAACCGGTAACTTGCTGATTAGCTCCATTCATGCGAACAGTGCTGGAATCAGCAATAAAAGTGGCATTGTTTTCCCAATCACCCTGAAGCTCAAACTCGCCTGTTGTATTGCCACCTGTGATGGTATCGCCATTGATAATATTTTGGTCTACCCTGAAGGTACCACTATTATCAATCTTGCCATCCGCATTATTAACCGAGGCGTCTCTGACATATACCCGGGCATTTGAATCGATTGTAATCCGGACGCCTGTATTGTTGAAAAAGGTCTGGGCAAATGCTACCTGCATAAATGATGATAGCAAAATAACCAACGTTCCAATGAAATATCTCATAACACAAAATATATTACTGGATTGATAATCAACTAGTCAATAAAATTACCTATAGTGAATTGCCCTTTACACAAAAGATGAAAAGATGAAATGGCCGTAGTACGCTGATAAAAATCCTTACTTTTCATCTAATTCTTGCAAATCATCTTCTAAATCCCTGTAGGAATCTTGATCACCACTATCCTTGGCCCGCTTCATCTCCAGCTTTATTTCCTGCTTCTTGGATAACTCACCCTTTGATGGAGATTGCTGATCGATTTCACCCGATTTATCATTACGATTAGCCTCTGTATACTCCTTAAGTCTGGACTTTTCTTCTTTAGTAAGATTCAAATTCAGCTTTTTATCGAGATCAGAATCGGCACTCTTACTTCTATCTTTCGGTGCTTCCACTTTAGCTTTAGCCACCCAGTCAAAAGATGCATTCTTTGCCTTATTGGACGTTGCTATCGTAAAACCGGTTTTATCCTTTTCCTTGATATATAACCCGGCATTGGCAGTCCTTGGTGTAAGATTGATGACCGGCTCACTGCCATTTCGGGCCTGTAGCTTAGATGCAAAACTTGTAGAATATTGAACCCTTACTTCTTGGTTGTTCTTGATCTTAGAAGTGCCAAAATCCTCGACAGTGGTTTGCAACTTCCCAACTTGTTTCTTGAGTTCTTTGGTTTCCTTATTCAAATATTTGACACCCGCCATGCTTAAAGCTGAAAAAGAATAAAGGTCAATCGCACTATATGTGTTGTTTTGCACATAATCAGGGGATGCATCAGTAAAGGTGCCAATGCGGGGAGTGGGACGATATTTAGCCGGCTTATCTTCATCAATTGTTTTTGTCTCTATATTATAACGATAAAACGCAATTTCCATATTTGCTATATCATTCATCACAGAACTGTAATCCTTCCCTTTTAGAGTGTGAATGTCTTTTTTCTTTTTCCTGACAGAAGCGGTATTAAAGCTGTAAGCATGCATCTGCCAAAAAGCAGAATCGGAAGTGCCTACAAAACCCCATATATTGTCTTGAGGACGAATTGCCCCCTCCCCAAGACCGAATCGATCTATAACAATGTCATCAACTTGATTATCTCCAACATCGAAATATGCATTCTGGGCAGAGTTTTGCCCAACATAAAGGCGATAGTCATTACCTACATTACCAATGCCAAAGTTATCGGTACTTCCAGAAACAAGTAAGTCTGAATTAGGTACTTCCAATAAATTTGCGCCACCATCAATTAACTCTTCAACAGTACCTATTTGCAATGTGGCATCTCCATCTCCATCAGCATCATTAACTTCAAGATCCTCAAACGGAGATGATGTTCCTACACCAACTTGATCGTTGAGATTTGAGGGATACAGATCATTACCCGCATCGCGGTCCCAATAATTACTTCCTCCTAAGCTGCTCAAATCGGCAGTTTCTGTTCCCCCTCCATCTGTTAATTCAAGATCAGTACCATTTAGCGTAAGATTGTCGTTGTATTCATTCGTAGGGTCAGCATCGTTATCAGCAATACTGAATGACGCGTTGGAGCCATTGCCTATGGAAACAGGGTTGACCCGCTTAAATCCTGATATTCGTTTGTTGGGTCGTTATCGTTATCGGCTACATCGATGGTGGTATTGTTCCCGTTTGTGATCGTAATTGTGCGATCTGTACCTGAAACTGAGCTGCCCAGGTCTTGGTCATCACTATCGATTGAGGAAAGATTTACCGTTTGATTGCTTCCGTTCTGAATGCCTATGGTAAGTGTGTTACCCGATAAGCCGGAACCCTGAATATCCTGATCATCCGTATCGGTCTCGTAATAATCCCTTATGTTGGTGTTAGCGCCTCCTGAAATGGTCACTTCGTGAGTCACAAAATCGGATGTGGGTGCATTCTGATTATTGTATCCCAAATCCTGTGCACTTCCTGCACCAGAGGCATCTATTGTTACACGATTCGCAGAAGAATTAAAATTGACAGATACACCACCGGTTCCTTCAAACTGAAGATTGTCGGTAGGGCTTGAGGCTGAGAACTGCAGAACACCAGAGCTATTCTCGATATTTTGAAAAAGGTTCTGATTATCAGTGTTGGGCTGGTCTAAAGCTGAAAGATCGACTGTTTCACCGGATCCATTCTCAATATCAATGGTTAAATTATCAGTGGCTGACGAATAGCCTGAACCTTGAATATTCTGGTCATCAGTGCCTGAATCATCCAATGATGAAAGATCCACTGTTTGGTTTTGACCGTTTTCAATATCTATAGCCAATACGTTGGTACCACTTGAGAAATCAGTAGTATTGAGTAAATCCTGTTCATCAGTGTTTGTACCCGGTATAGCGACCCATTGGGACTGGGAAGCATCCCAATAATAGAACTTATCGTTTGTGTTATCATATACGAGCATGCCCTCCTCTGCTGCGCCCGTAGGGATCGCATTTCGCTGGGAAGTGCTCATACGGGGCAGCAAAAAACCCTTATCAGTTGTCGATAAATCCATGATCGAGTTGGGGTTCGGATTGGTTGTCCCGATTCCTACGCTTTTTTGGCCATATACTTGGCCACAGAAAATACCGGTCAATAAAATGATGCAGATGAGTGATCGCACAAGGCTTGTCATAGGTGTATACATTTTAAGTTCAAACAAAGACAATTGCTATCAATTCCTTGATGTCAACTTTAGTTAATCATCAATTAATCAAATAAAAAAAATATCATCCGGATATCATAAAAAAAGCCAAAAAAATTTGGCGATCATCTAAATTTTTGAAACCTCATCTTTACCACCTCGTATACTGGAACAGTTTTCGTTCACTAACCAAAATCTAAGTAGTTATGCAAACAAAGACACTGAATTTATCTATTGCATTGACCTTTCTTGCGTTACTAATAGGCTTTTCTCAAACACCAAGTGCTGCTAATCCCAGTAACATTGAATTAGACTACAACAAGACCGGTACGGGACTCTCCGCTGGTACACACATTGGTGACCTTAAGGTTATACCTCAAGATTCTTTCGAATATCAATTTGAGCTCGTTTCTGGCTCTGGGGCACAACATAACCCCCTTTTTCAACTCCAAAATCAATCAATTTTGACTGATCAAGTTATCCAAAATGCTGGCAAAAAATCGGTAAGAATCAAAGCTGCAAGTAATAACGACACTATTGAAGAAGCTATAGTGATAGATGTTGATCAAGGGTTTTACCCTAACCTTGTAAACAAAAACTTTATTAAGTCCGGTAATATGAGTGATACAATAAGTATCCAGGACAGTGCGACTATCACCTCCATGGCTCTAATGTTGCAAATAAGCCATACGAATATAGACTCGATTTGGGCTCATTTAACCCATCAACCAACAAATACAACAATTACATTAATAAAAACTTTATCAACAACCGGTAATTGTGGTTATGATTCAATGCTGGTTACTTTGCAGCCAAATGCTAATACTACGCTTAGCCCTCAATGTCCACCTATTTATGACACTACTTATCAATCTATTATGGGGTTAAATACTTTTGTTAAAGAAAATTTAAACGGAAAATGGATTCTGAATGTGAACATTCCTACCATATATGGAGACTCTGGTAAGTTGAAAAAGTGGGCTGTTAACTTTCAAAATACCTCCTCCTCAACTCCTCAAGATTCAATCCAACTTAGCAATAACACAATCATGGAGCAAGACTCAATTGGTGATGCGGTGGGTAAACTCCACCTTGTAGGTTCTGATATGAATTCCAATGTGTCATTCAACTTAATTTCAGGCAAAGGAGACACACATAATAATTTGTTCAAAATCAATAAAGATGCTCTTTATATAGATTCCACTGCCTCTGAAGGTAAAAAGCAAATCAGGATTCAAGCAGATGATGGCAACGATATTATAGTCAATACTTTAAGCATTCGGGTAGCTGATACAAGTAACAATACGAATACTTACACATTTGATACTTCTAATGTAAAGTCAATTCATGAATATATGGCCAAAAGAGAGTACCTTATTGCTTACAGGGACGATGACAGTATTTACACTGATACTACCATTACAAGCACCGATACCTCAAGAAATCCATCTTCTAAAAAAGGCGAATCAACACTCACTTCCCCGGAAAAGTCAGATCAAAAGATGGATGTTACAGCATTTTATCCAAATCCATTTAGTCAGACCACGGAATTGAAGTATTCCTTATCGGAGAGTAGTACCATTTCCCTAAGAATCTTCAACATAAGTGGTGAATTGATCAGACACATAAAGCTCGACAATCAAGCTCCCGGTGACCATAAGATGCAATGGGATGGTATGAATAGAAAAGGCCAAATGGCAAAGAAAGGAACATTCCTTTATTCTCTTAAAATTATTGACCAAAAAGGAACTGTGGCAAAACATCGATCCGGTAAAGTTGTTCACCTGCAGTAAAAATTTTCCATTACCAACCTTTACTATTACAAAAGCCGCTCTTGCTCTTATTGCAATTGCGGCTTTTGATGTGCGGTAAGGTTAGCTGAAGAACAGGAATTATAGAAATAGGATACCTATGGGCAACCTGCAAGCACATATCATCTCACTTCACGTAACAACAGCACCCAAAATCAAAGCCAGTCAGGTTAACCGAACCCCTTACGTATAGAGTGTTTCTTTTGTAGTATTCTGTTGTAGATATATGCAGGACGCTCGCTAGCTATTGATAACGTGTAAGCGTTTAATACAAGCTTTTTTGCTAAATGCCATTGTTTTAGCACTACTCACCTAAGCCCTGTATAGGGGAAGGGTAAGCAATGACTTCTACCGCATAATTGTCACAGAACCCCTATACGTTTTATCCGCACCTTCAAACTGAATCACGTAATAGTAGGTGCCGTCCGGTAGCTCATTGCCATTATTAGAAGTGCCGTCCCATTCGTTCTGGTAATTTGAGTTCGAATAGACTTCATTGCCCCACCTGTTGAAAATACGCACTTGAACACCATCGTAGTTCAGCACATTGCCTACATTCCACGTATCATTTTTCCCATCACTATTGGGCGTAAAGACATTGTAAATGTCGAGTTCGTAATCCCTTTCAACAGTGATTGTCACACTGTCAGTTGCCACACAACCGTTACTGTCCGTGACCGTTAATGTATAAATTGTTGAGGACTCTGGTGTGGCAATTGTATTTTGCTCAATGGGCTGAGCTACGCTTTCCGTGGGTTCCCACAAATAAGTAAGGCCGCCCGAACCATTTAGTTCAACAGGATAACCAAAACTAATGGTTGTATCCTCACCTGCATCAGCAGGAGGAAGGTCGTGAACAGTAACATTCACTGAATCAACTGCATTACAGCCCTGTGCATTACTTACCGTAACAGCATATACCCCATCTGCATCAACATTAATTGTGCCGGATGTATCACCTGTAGACCATTGATAGCTGCTTAGCGCATCAGGCGCATTCAAACTGAGTTGTTCACCTTCACAAATCTCATAATTTCCTTGTCCTGAGCCCGTGCTAATCGTAGCAGTAGGTTGTTCATCGATAACAACAGAGTCAACCACAGAATTGACACATCCTTCATTACTCGTGGCTACCAATGTCACCGAATATGTACCCGGAGCATCGTATGTATGAGAGGGGTTGGTAGCTGTTGATGATTCGCCATCACCAAATGACCAGTTGTACTGGGTAACGCTGCCACTGCTAATTGAAGTTGTGTTGGTAAACTGAACGGCATCACCAATGCAAACACCTGGTGCATCAAATGATACTGAGGGGGCGGGATCAACACTTATGGTTTTCGTAATGGTATCAGCACCGCCCTGGCTTGAAGTAGTTATGAGTGTAACGCTATAACTACCTGAGGAGTCATAGACGTGGGAGGGGCTGTTAACCGTACTTGTGTCGCCATCGCCAAACTGCCAGTGATCATTCAAGCTGGCACTGCTGGAAATCGAAGATAAGTTATTAAATGTAGTGGCCTCTCCCTCACAGTTCGTAAAAGCAATAAAGTCCGCATCCGGTGCCGGTTGTACCACTACATTCCTGGTAACT
>PXTV01000068.1 GCA_003022985.1 Bacteroidetes bacterium SW_11_45_7
ATCGGCTCCGCGCCCATTGCTCACTCGGCAGTCAAAACGGAAAACCCGGCCAGTGAAGGACTTGTTGCCCTGCTTGAGCCCTTCATTGACACGGTGGTTGTTTGCACCATGACGGCTTTAGTGATCATCATTACGGAAAACTACCACTACCAGGAAGGCGTTGCCGGTGTTACACTCACTTCAATGTCTTTTAAGAGCGTGATCCCATGGTTCGATAACCTGCTGGGCATTGCGGTGATTGTGTTCGCCTTTTCCACCATGATTTCCTGGTCTTATTACGGTCAGCAGGCATGGATGTACCTGTTCGGCAAAAGCAGATTGGCCGAATTGGCCTACAAAGCGCTATTCCTGGTTTTTATCATCCTTGGTGCCGGTATGACGCTCAGCAAGGTCTTCCCCATCTCAGACGCCATGATCTTTGCCATGTGCTTCCCCAACATTATCGGGCTCTATATCCTCATGCCAGAAGTGCGGAAGTCCCTCAGTGAATATACCAACAAGATCAACTCCGGTGAGATTATTAAGCGGGACTGAATGCCAGCGTTGCTTTCCGGTCAGGTCAAATAGCTAGATTATGTCATTCCCTCAGCATGTACTTGTCAAGGATGTAATGGTTGGAATCCGATGGATGATGAAGCAAAAGTAACATGAGAAGATAGATTAGAACAAGACGTCAAATCTATTTCTCATACAGCAATTAACCGATCTGCTAGGTTGCGAGCCCACATGAACGGAAATTAGCTATTCCGGAGATTTCTCATTTTGACCCGTCAGCCAGCTTATGCCCAGGGTTAGATAATTCATTTGATGATCCGTGCCTGTGCCGAATGCAAAGTCAACTTGTAAGTGATCGCTGATGAGATAGGTAACACCTGCATTAACACCTGAGCGTGATGTCTCAAACTCAGGGACCTCTCCAAATGGCTCAATGTAGATGCTCATTTTGTCAGTTACCGCGTGGCCCAATGCCAATGAATACGTAAAGATTCCCACACCTTCACCAAAATAGTCATATCCCACATTCCCTCCTATATCAAAACGGTCCGAGATGGCATGGGTAATAGCTAATTTGTTGATGGTGCCGTAGCTGTTGTTTGTAAGGTCTTCAGTTCCTAAGGGTATTGTAACATGTGACAGGAATGCAATTTGTGTGGAACGGTTTTCGGGTTTCCAAAGCTCGAGTTTGACTCCCAATTCAGGGTCATTGATCCCCTGGATTTGCCTTTCAGTATACTGAATGGTGGTCAACCGATTGACAACTCTTATCTCAAGCCCTTTTACAATGCCCAACCTGAAAAGGGTAGCGGGCGCTTCGATACGGGTTCTTCTTCCATTTTGCCCCTCTTCAAAACCAATTAGCATGCCACTTTCAATTTGCAGAGCCCCTTTCGGAACACTTGCCGAACTTTCCGTTCGGTCGGGCCTGTCGGTGATAATCGATTGGCTGGTGGCATTGAACGGTAATGAAGCCAATATCGTCATCGTCATACTCAGACAAGCGTAGCCGAATTGAGTAAGGGGACGTTTCATCATTTTCATTTACATTTTTGCCGATTTAATCGAATGTTTAGACAAACCTAAAAATTTATTTTGGGAAATCGCAAAAACCATACAAGAAATGGGAATGGATAGGATTAGAGTGGGATTCTAAAATGACCTCGAGAAGCTTACCCTTGTCAATAAATGGTCAAAGCTGTTTGGACTTGGCTGTAATGGACAGTGAGAGAATACATGGAAGGTAGGTAAAAAACCATCAAATTGTTTTGCCCGGATTAGAATTTTGGAACAAGTACAGGTTCGCTTGGTTTCAAAGAAGATAGAAATTCCTACATTGGATACAGAGCAAGAGAGATTTCCAATCAAGAAAATAGGAGTTTCACTTTTAAATGAAACATGTTAATTTTACAAAGTTTCATGTAACAAATGCACTGTAAACTCGTTAAACTACATCAATACAGTGGTGAAAAGGCATCTGTTTATTCACTAAACATAGAAAAATACCAAAAAACGCTCTTTGATATTTTCTTGGAAGAAAACACAAGTTCATTTAAAAGTGAAATCAAAGAGATAATGAGGTATATTACGCTAATCTCTACCAAAACAGGGGCAAGAACAAGTTACTTTAAAGAACAGGAAGGTGGGCGGGGAAGCGAGAATTTATTTGCTCTTTTTGATGAAACTGATCGAAATCTAAGACTATATTGTTTAAATTATGGGACAGAGATAATAATACTTGGTGGAGGTGGTTACAAAGATTCCAGTATTAGCGCTTTACAAGATGACCCTAAACTTAAAAAGGAAAATTACATTTTAAGAAGTCTATGTAGAGAAATGGATAAGCGAATCAGGGAGGGTAACATAGAATATACAGCTGACTATTTGGATTTTGTTGCCGATTCTGAGGATGATTTTGAATTTGAAATTGAAATAGAATGAAGAAGATGAGTAAGCCAAAGGAATACACAAGTAAAATATCCGAGGAACTTTTTCAGGAGATGACTGAAAAAGAATGGGAGAATACTGAAAAGAAAATGCTATTAGCAGCAAGGATTGATGAGGCAATAAAAAGAAAAGGTTGGAGCAAAAAACGCTTTGCTTATGAAATAGATAAGAGTCCTTCTGAAATTTCTAAATGGTTAAGTGGTACTCACAACTTTACAACAGAATCTCTCTGGCAAATCGAGAACCTGTTAAATATTAGACTTATTAATCTTGGCCATGAAGATAATACGGCTGAAATTGCAAATTTAAAGTTAATTATAACATCAACTCACGTCCGAATGTTAAATAGAAGAGAAAAATTACCCACTTCTTATGATGAGGAATTTTCTTTTCCACCTATTACAATACCTACAAGTAACGAATCCTCTAAACAACATTATCAAGCATGAAGGGGAAACAAAAGGATAAAAAACAGCCAAAGCAAGAAGCAATAGATTTTGGGTTAAATAATATTGAGCTTTTGGGTGTCAACCTCAATCATCCAAATGAATCTATACAGAATACGAATTTTCAATTTGAAATAAACTCACAACAAAAATTTCACCCAAAAGAAAAAACACTTGTTGTTGAAATAAGAATAGATGTTTCTCACAAAGAGATAGAACAAGAAGTGCTTGGCTCTATATCGGTTGCTTGTATTTTTGAGCTAAATGTAAATAATCAAGATATAGATTATGAAAACAAACAAGTATCGCTACCAGATGAAATTTTCGTAACAATTAATTCTATTTCAATTTCAACTGCAAGAGGTATTATGTTTTCGGAATTTAAAGGGACTTTTCTTGATAAGGCCCACCTTCCAGTTGTTGATCCTCGAACCATATCAGAAAAAATGACTCATCAAAAAGGGTGATAATCCTAAAACTTACTTTACTAATTCAAGTTTAATCAAAACATTCTCCTTTGCCCATTCTTCAAAAGACTTTTCGTTCTTTCTTTTTGTTGTTCCTTGCATTGCTATCTGCATCTCTAATTCTATGGGCTTCTCTTCCCCTACTTTAGAAGCACTAAGTTAACGGCTCACCTCTTCTGGTCTGAAATATCCAACCCTGTTGTGTTGGATATGAATCACGATCATAAGAGCATAATCCTATCTACACATACCACGAATATAACCAATTCTCCAAATTGGCCAAGGTAATGAGCAAAGCCCTGATGAATAAATGAAAGGATTAGCGCAATCAGGCTTAGGTGGCAGAAAGAGACATTGACAACCTATTTACTCGCCACCCCAACATGCTGCTCAGCCAAGGATAGGATCTCTTCGATGAGCCGGTCCAGGTCTTCCTCCTTTGTCTCGGTCTTGGTGATGACCATGCGGAAAAAGACATCGTCCCCGGCTGTGGCGTAGTTGACCAGGAATTTGCCATCCTTAACAAGTTGCTGGCGCAGCTTGTAGTTGAAGGTGTTGATCTCCTCATGGCCGTTGGGTGGAATAACCCGGAAGCAGATGTTGAGGAACGTGGGCTCGTTGTAAAGTTGGATTTGGGGGTGCGCGCGCACTTTCTCGGTGAAGTAGGAAGCCCGCTCAAACAGCTCATCGATAGCTTGTTCGTAGCCCTCATCACCAATCGCTTTCCAGTTGAGCCAAAGCTTGAGCGCATCCACGCGCCTGCCGCACTGCAACGAAGCCGGCCCGGTGTCCAGATGCGCGTTCTCGGTGGGGTGGAAAATATAAGCACTGCCGCCCCCTTGGTTGGTGTCGAGGAGTGTGCCCTTGTGCTTGCAGAGGAAAAAGGAGGCAATCAGCGGCACGCCCATCAGCTTGTGGGCGTCCAGGTTGAAGGAGTCGGCTCGTTCAACGCCTTTGATGAGGTGGTTGTGCTGGCGGGACAACGCAACAGCCCCGCCCCAGGCGGCATCCACATGCATCCAGAGGTTATGCTGGCGGGCAATCGCTGCAATCTCCTCAAACGGATCGAACGCCCCTAACACCGTAGTACCGGCCGTGGCCCCGAT
>PXTV01000069.1 GCA_003022985.1 Bacteroidetes bacterium SW_11_45_7
AGCTGAAACGCGTTTTTTTCAGCGCCCGTAAGACCTATACTTCCTGACAACCGTACACCTCCTGCGCAGCAAGCTTGTCCCTCAACACTGCGGGAGGGTAGAAGAGCAATAGCTACAAAAACAGCAACCGAGAATAGCAGGGATTGAAGTTTCATCATCCGCAATTTTTTAATGGCTACCAAGTCATTTCTTGAACGAACAAGTTCGTTCTCTAACTTGTAATAACTTGTCTGAATGCCGACAAATGGCAATCTATTGGTAGAAAGCGTGGGGATCGGTTGGCTTTGCAAAGAAACAAGACAAGAGGCTTAACATGACCTCAATTCACTTTTCTCGCCATTTATAATGCCAGGCACATTCTGCTGTCGTGATGCTTTACAGGATGGGATTTAATCCTATGACAACGCCAAATACAACTGATCCGGGTTGTATAGATGAGACCTCAACCTTAATATGCTCTCGTTTTAAACCGTATCCAAGGGCACCAAACTCATGCCCTAAATTATTCTTATCTTCGCAGAACAGAATTAACGAATTCATGAAACATGCATTTCTGAGTGTTCTCATCCTCTTATTTGGCATCTCTGCTTGCCAAAACAGCAATTCAAAAGCTAATAGCAAGCAGAAAGACGATCAAAAGCAAACCAGCAAAAAAGGTGTTTCAACCGAAAGCATCAAGAATCCTCAGACTGCCTCCGGTGGAGAAGTTGATACAGCCAATCTTCCCGCAATAAGCTTTAGTAAAAAAGAGCACGATTTCGGGACTATTCAGGAAGGCGAGACCGTTTCCCATGAATTCGAAATCACAAATACAGGTAACTCGGAGTTGATCATCTCAAATGCTAATGCCTCCTGTGGGTGTACAGTGCCCAAATACCCAAAAGAGCCCATTCCCCCGGGTGAAACGAGAAGCATTAAAGTATCGTTTAATTCAGACGGGAAACAAGGCAAACAGCGCAAAGCCGTTGGCATTATGGCGAACACCCAGCCGAATATGAACAAAATTCATATTTTGGCTGATGTAGAAAAAGCTAAGGAGTAGCAGTTGTTCCGATTTTATCATTAAAACACAATATCCATTGCATCATTACGAATTTTTTCTTATGTCTGGCGGAGGTGGCGGGAATCCTCTTCCCACGCTCATTTTCATGGGAGCTATCTTCCTTGTCATGTACTTTTTTATGATCCGCCCTCAGCAAAAGAAGGCCAAAGAACAGCGCGAATTCCAGGACAATGTCCAAAAAGGTGACAAGGTTGTAACCAATGGCGGCATTCACGGGAAAATTGCACAGATTGAAGACAACACCCTTCTCCTGGAGGTGGATAAAAACACCAAAATGCGCATCGAAAAATCGATGCTCTCCCATGAATTAACCAAAGGTATGAGGGACCGTCAATCGAACGATAAAAAGGATAAAGACAACGACAAAGATAAACCCGAAGAGGGTAAAAAGCTCAAAAATGAAGTTCAGGATAGCCAATCCGAAGAAAATACCTGATCTGTTGCCAACTTACCCCATCAGTGGCTGACACAAAATCAACAAACCAAACGAGCCGCTCTTTAGTAAAGCCCCTCAAAGGGTTATTTACAAAAAATACGGCTATCCTTTCATTTTGTATTTTCATTGCCTTTGTTCTTTGGCTTCTCAATGCTCTGTCCAAAGAATACGAGGGTGACATAACAGTTTCGGTTGAGTATTACAACCTACCGGATGATAAAGTCCTGGTGCAAGACATTCAGGATAAGGTTCAGCTACGCGTACGTGCGGTTGGATTTCATCTCTTGTGGAGCGAGCTGAGCTTGCTTTCTGCCGAGGCCCGCATCAACTATACCAACCATGCCGATAAGAAATACATACTGGTTGAAGAGGTTCTTGCCAATCAACTTGCCACTACGTACACCGTTCTGGATGCCCGGCCGGATACGATCAATTTTACATTTGGCGAGCGGTTGTCGCGCAAAGTACCGGTGATTTTACTTATAAGTCCCTTGAGTTGTCGAGCTCAACAGTTACGTGCCGTATCCCCGTGGAGCAGTTCACGGAGAGGGAAATGAAAGTGCGCATCAACAAACGAAATGTGCCGCGTGATGTAGAAGTAGTTATCCTCCCCAACAGAGTAACGCTTACATTCCTGGTAGGACTAAGCGAATACGATAAGGTGACAAAGGACCAGTTCAATGTTGTTGCGGATTTTTCCAAAATTAACGTTCAGAACAATGAACAGATCGATGTGGAAGTACGCTCGCATCCTTCCTTTGTACGTAATATCAGGCTAATCCCTGAAACGGTGAATTACATGATCTACAAATTATGACCCGGGTAGGTATCACAGGCGGCATAGGAAGCGGCAAAACAACTGTTTGCCGGATTTTTGAAGCGCTGCGCATACCTGTTTATTATGCAGATGATCGGGCCAAAAAACTAATGCAGGAGGATGACCAACTCATCCGCCAAGTGAAGGAGGCCTTTGGCGAAGAAATGTACGATGCCCACAACCGCCTGCAGCGCCAGAAACTTGCGGATATCGTGTTCAATGATGAGGCTGAACTCAAAACCCTCAACTCCCTCGTTCACCCTGCTGTCTTCCGGGATGGGCAGAAATGGGCTGAAAAGCACCAGGATGTCCCTTACACATTAAAGGAAGCCGCACTGATGTTTGAAAGCGGTTCCTACCAATGGGTGGATAAGATGATTGTTGTGACAGCTCCTGAGGAAACGCGCATTCAGCGGATCACGGAACGGGATGGCTCAACGCCTGAACAAGTGCGAGCGCGTATGGCTCAGCAAATGCCCCAGGAGGAAAAGGATGAAAAAGCTGACTTCCTGATACACAATGACGGAACCCAACTCCTGATTCCGCAAGTGCTGGAGATTGACGGTCAATTGCGGTGATTAGTTTACTATTTTTTAGCAATACTGCCGTATTTGATCAATTATGATATCTAAACTTTACAGCTCTCATTTTTGATGACCATTCCGGCTCATTTATCAACTCTTATACCAATTGTGTAAAAAAAGCTTATATTCGACATGATTAGTATTCATACCCTCACAACTTTTTTCTTATGATACGTCACTTTATTGCGCTTTGTGTTTTTCTTTGTTTCATTGTTCAGCCCCTTTTTTCCCAACCGTCCAATCAACGTATTGATCTCATTTTACAGGATGACTCAACGGAAGTAATAGGCACTTCTAAAGATGGCCTGGAGAATCCAACGGATCTTGCATTTCACCCTGATACCAACAGAAGAGAGTTATGGGCAGTGAACAGGGGCTCAGAAGCAAATGGGGGCTCGACAGTTACATTTCATGCAGCCGGTAAAGCCGGTCAATGGCCCGATAAACGACAGGACTGGAACGCCTGGCACTTTATGTCACTGCCAACCGGTATCGCCTTCAGTGATGACAACGGGAATTTTGCCACTGCTTCTGGCGTATATGACGCCAATCATAATGGAGGATCACCCTTTACCGGGCCGGCTCTCTGGACAAGTGATACCAGCATCTATGCGCGGGTACCTTTTAATCATCAGGGCGATACGAACGGGAGTCATATCGATATGCTTCACGCAAGTCCGCGCTGTATGGGAATTGCCCACGAAAAAGACAATGTCTTCTGGGTGTTTGACGGTTATAATAAAGATCTTGTCCGCTACGATTTCCGGCAGCCCCATCGTCCTGGTGGCGATGACCATGCCGATGGCATCATAAGACGATATCCTTTACCTGTCGATACGCTTAGTTACTTTGTTCCTTCTCATCTTGTGATGGATGAAAACAGCAATTGGCTATATGTTGTAGATAACGGGAATCATCGCATTTTACGGCTCGATGTTACGTCCGGTTCTATAGGAGGAGCGCCTTCCTTTGGTCCTTTTGAGGCCCTGAGCGAGTACTCGCAAATGCAGAACATCACCTGGGAGGTTGTGGATAGCGGCCTCTCGGAACCCTCGGGTATAGCTTTAGTGGAGGACCGATTGTTGGTATCGGACCATAAGACTGGCGACATTAGTGTTTATGACATTAGTACAACTTCGTTTCCTAAGTTGGGCAGTATAGAAGCTGGCACACAAGGAATGATGGGTTTGACTATTGGCCCGGCAGGGAATATTTGGTATGTGAATAATCAGCAAGCTGAAATCAAAAAGGTTAGTCCGGCTTCATTCCCCACCAATCTCTCATCTAATGCCAGCAAGTCAACACTTACATTCAATGTATACCCGAACCCCTCTAAAGGAAAGATTAGGGTTTCAGCGCAATCAACTTCTTTGAAGGATAGCCAATTAGCCGTCTATAATATAATGGGCGAGGAAGTTCTTCAAAGAAGGAGCTTGCAGGCAACAGATCAAATATCATTGGATCTGTCACACTTGACGAAAGGCATAGTTGTTTTGAAACTTTGGACCGGCAACACCAGTAAAACCAGGAAAATCGTGATCGAATAGCGAAAACGCCTGCCTTTTAGCTGTTGAATTAGCATTCTTCCATACATTGCACATTTTCTGTGATATATTCTCAAAGTCGGGATTGCTGTCTATCGTGCTCTCATACTCGCTTAAAATTGATTACTATCCGGCCTGAAGTTGATGGATAGCCTCCTTCAATCAACATTGTAACATTGGAGTAAAGGATATTTTGGTATACGTTCTGAAACCCTTTCGATAAGATCCTGTGGCCAGTAAATCTTGTATCTGCTTCGATGGGGATTGTTGTAAAGAATAGACGTACACGCTTCAATATAGTTCTCATTTGGCAATAGTCCGATGAATTCACAGAGCTTTTGCAATTCATGAGCCGGGTTGGCAAGAAAATGTTCGATGCCAACATGATAAAACTCGTCTGCGTGTAAGCGTTGGCGTGTTTTCTCCACCACATCTGCCAACCGGAAGTAATGCTCGATCTCTTTTCGCAGAATCGAACGGCTTACAATAGTCTCGCCATTGTCATTCTTTCTGTAGGCCATCGTGCTGATATTATCTAAGGGATGGCGGTTTATATGGACAATCCGTAAGGCACATCGATGGTATTTTTCAGTTTTGGAAGAAGCCGGGGATGCGCTTGTAATCTCCGGGAGGAGTTGCCGCCTCTTTTATCGCCAATGATCCGTAAAGTTGTATACTGGCCTTGGTATTGACCAGGCACCTGATAGGAATAGCCGGTTTGCTCTCTGCCTTGCTGACCTGTTTGCATAGCATTAGCCAACAATATGTGAAAAAGCTGTTGTTGCGAAAAATTTGCCATGACATATTTCAGGACATCCATTTCATGGGCTATGCATGCCTCCGGATGAGCATCCAACAAAGAGCCGACCAAGCTATGACTGCTTCGGGGAAACCCTACAAACATGACAAATCGGTCTACATTGTCAAAGGTATGGGGCCACTGCTTTGCCTTGTCACGGCTCCATCTGGCCTCTTTCAGATTGCTTAACCTTTTGAGGTATGGTAGAATGATCTTGGTATAAATAGAATCGGTAGAGTTTGTTTTGAATACAAATAAACAAAAAGCAGGCGTAAGGTCGTTAATGGTAGTAGCTTTCTGTGTTAGCAAAGGCAGAATAAGAGAAATTGAATCCGGTATTTCTCTCTGCAAATGCTAAAGAACCTTCAAACATATCACTACTCATCTCATAAGTTGCAAACTGACGCTTTTACTTTACTTTAAGATGAAGGATACAAGTCACTGATTTATAGTGTTTTATGTGCGATGGAACACTTGCAAGGCATTATTGTTTTTTCTTCCCTGTCAAATACGTATATTTGCATTTTACAATAAAATTCGGTAGGTTTTGAACTCAATTGCTTTTGCAATTGTCGTTTGTGTGAAAACAAGATAGTATGGAATTGATCGTAAACGATAAAAGCCAACAAGTGACAGATAATATCACTGCTGATCAGTTGTTGCAGGAGTTGGGCTGGGACAGCAAGCAAGGGGTTGCAGTGGCTGTTAACGATGAGGTAGTACCGCGCGAGAACTGGCAGGATCAACAATTGTCCGACCAGGATCGCGTGATTATCATCCAGGCAACACAAGGTGGATAGGCGATGGCTATTCGCCTGATCACACCGGAGGAAAATGTTGACGGTGAGCAGTTGTTGTTGGCCCGTATGATCGCTGCGGGGGCAGAAGCTGTGCACCTGCGCAAGCCCTCACATAGCGAAGAAGACGTGCTAACATGGATTGTCCATTGGCCCATTCGGCTTAGGCACTATCTCGTGCTGCATTCCTTTCCGCATCTTGTTGAGCAATTTGAACTCGGTGGCTTTCATCTCAACAAACAGGTACCAAAGGAAACGCAAGCCCGTTTAATAAGGGAAAAGTCCTTTCCT
>PXTV01000070.1 GCA_003022985.1 Bacteroidetes bacterium SW_11_45_7
GGGCGTTAAACAAGCCGGTTTTCTGGTGCTCTACAAAACCACTATGCCAAGTGTGTTAATTGAAAGCGGTTTTCTTACAAATGATCACGATGAACAATACTTGATCTCCGAAAAAGGGCAAACCTACACAGCTTCTGCCATTTACAGGGCGTTTAGAGATTATAAAGAGGAAATGGACAAAAAAGTGTTAGCCGGTAATGCTGAAGACAATCAGTCCTCAACATCTCAAGAAAGAAAGAATCGAGCTACTGCTTCCACTGAAACCAACGTTACTCATTCATCACCTGCTAAGAAAGACTCCAAGAAGAAGAAAGATGAAAAAGCAAGTAATAACGGCATCAAATTCAGTGTACAGGTGATGGCTTCAAAGGAAAAATTGGATAAAGACAGTAAAAAATTCAAAAAAATCAACAATTTGTGGATCGATGAAACGGAAAACGGTACCTTTAAATATTTAGCCGGCAATCACAAAAATTATAACAAAGCCATTGATCATCAGGAGAAAATACGTAAAAAGGGCTTTAAGGAGGCATGGGTTGTATCCTACCAAAACGGGAAGCGAATACCTATTAAAAAAGCTGTGGCAAGATTAAAAGAACAAAATGAATAATCATGAGCTAATTTTAGATATTAATTTTAGTCGCTACTCACCTTTTACCAACTCCCTCCCTATAAGCCATGTTCGCAATGAAGAAAATTCGTCCGCACACAGGAGATAACTTTTACAGATATTCCGGGAATAACCAGACCCCTTCGTACTTGTCAGCCACTTTTTATTCTTTTGCTATGAACAAATTACCCAACATTGAAAGTCTCTAACGAAACCAAAGTAGGTGCATTAGCAGCTATCATCATTGTCATCCTGATCCTGGGCTACAACTTTATTAAAGGCAACCAGCTTCTTTCCGATAAGACAAGTATTGTAGCGGTTTACAACCGCGTTAACGGGCTTACCAAGTCAGACCCCGTTTTGGTTAACGGTTTCAAAGTTGGCAAGGTAAGAGACCTCCATCTTTCCAAAAGCCAACCTGGTAAAGTGATGGTTAAGTTACAAATCCAAAAGGATGTCAAGATCCCTAAAAATAGTGTAGCTACCATTGTGAACTCCGACTTGCTCGGGGAGAAAGCTGTTGAGCTAAAATTGGGAGAAGCAAAAGACCTGATAGCTGATGGGGACACAATAGAAGCCAAAGTACAACCAGGCCTTACAGCCCAAATCACCAAACAACTCTATCCGATACGGGATAAGCTCGAACGGGTTTTTTCTTCAGTGGATTCGGTCATTCGCGTCATCCAATTTTTCCTAAACAAGGAAACCAAAAGAAACGTGGACCAGAGCCTGAAAAATATTCAAACTACGCTGGCCTCTTACAACAGAGCTGCCAACACGCTTGACCAGCTCGTCCAAAGAAACTCCAACAGAATCGACAGCATATTGGGTAACCTTAATGCTATTTCGGGCAACATTGAGGAAAATAACAAGAAGATCGACAATATCATAAACAATTTTTCGGATTTCTCGGACACGCTTTCCAATTCCAACCTCAGCCAAACATTGGCCACAACTGAAAATACCCTGAATTCGCTGAATAACACCCTTGGCCAGGTGAATGAAGGTAAGGGGTCGTTAGGGAAACTATTAAAGAACCCTGGTCTTTATAACAATCTGGATAGTACAACCAAGAACCTGAACCGTCTGATTCTGGACATTGAACGAAATCCCAACCGGTATATCAACCTATCTGTCATCAATCTCGCAGGCGGCAAGAAAAATCAAAACAAGGGCAATAAATAGCCTGAATTGTGTCGAACGGATGCAATGTGCCTTTGTGGCATACACTACTGGCTGATCGTTCAACGTTTCAGTTGTTTCTGACGTCTTGATCTCATGAATTGATTCTTGAGATCAAGAAACGTTATACAATAACACGGGTAGAGGTTCCTGCCAACAATGTGGCTAAAGCCACTGTTATATAGGCTTTTGAACCCGTCAGCTAAAGCTGACGGCAATTGATAATGCCCGGATTTTTTAATATTCATTGCCGTTGGCTTCCAGCCAACGGATAACAATCAATTAACGATAGCGGCTTTAGCCGCAATTTTGTACCTACAACCATTGGAACCCGTAGCCGTGTTATTCTAAAACGTTATTACAGCAGCGGAGTAGCCAACTTCCCCTTCATGAAAAAACTGCTCATCCATATACTGGTTGTTTTTATATTCAGCAGTTGTTTCTCTTCTGCGTTTGCCCAGAAAAAGCAAATCCGCATAGAACATGCAGACCGCCTAACCTACATTAAGGAGCAAGACGGGGAGGTGCGCAAGCTTGTAGGCAATGTTGAACTGCGCCAGAAAGACCTCACCATGTTCTGCGACAGCGCTTTATTTTATGCTGGTAATAACAGCGTTGATGCTTTTGGCAACGTTCATATTGTCCAGGGCGACTCGCTCGATGTCTATTCCGACTCGCTGAAGTATAATGGGAATACCAAACAGGCAGTATTTTACAGGAACGTGGAGCTCTATCACACTCAGCTTACTCTTACCACTGATCTGCTGGAATACGATGTAGGCACCGAAACTGCCCATTACTTTAATGAAGGAAAAGTAGTCAATGGGCAAACCAAATTGACGAGCAAGCGCGGTCATTATTACGCTGCCAATAAAATGGCGTATTTCAAAGACAGCGTACGGCTCGATGCACCTGAGTACCAGTTAGAGGCTGACACCCTTGGTTTTAATGCCAAGAACAGAATCGCTTATTTCTATGGCCCCACCCATATTGTTCTCGAGGATGGAACAGTTGATTGCGTGTCAGGCCACTACAACACAAAAGAGAAGGAGGGATGGTTTGGCCAGAACACAGTGCTCGATCAGCCACCACAAAAACTCCATTGCGACAGTATGTACCTCGATCAGGATAGCGGTTATGCGCGCATGTACAAACCGTTCCGCTGGGTAGATACCACAAAAAACACCATATTAAGCGGCAAAAAAGGGCGTTTTTACCGGGAAAACAATTATATGCTCGCCTATGACAGCTTACTTCTCACTAAAATTATGGACAAAGATTCCCTGCATATGACAGCCGACACATTTCGGTCCTACAACGATACCATGACCGGCACACGCCAGTTCTTTGCCTATCATGACGTCAGTTTTCACAAAAGCAATATCCAGGGAAAATGCGACTCCCTCTATTACGATTATAGTGATTCCACCTTCCGCATGTATCGCAATCCGATCCTTTGGAATGAGAAGAATCAAATGACCGGTGACACAATAACGGTAAGCTTAGTTAATGATCAGCTCGACTCCCTCCGTTTGCTTAAAAATGCTATGGTAATTAGCCGCGAAGACTACGAAGTATTTAACCAGGTGAAGGGACGAAACATCTACGGAGCATTCAAAGGTGATCAATTGGGCAACATGTACGTGAGCAACAACAGCAAAAGCATTTACTTTGGCCGGGATGATGAGGATGCCTATATTGGCGTCAATGAAGCCACTTGTACCAACATGCTCATCCTTTTCAAAGAGAACAAAGTTGACAGGATCAAATTTATGGAGAAGCCGGAAGCCACATTCACACCTATACAAAAAACAAACCCCCGTAGCCATCGCATCGAGAATTTTCAATGGTTCCACGAAAGGCGGCCAACGTCCAAAATGGACTTGTTCAATAAGGATAATAAATAACTCGTTCAGAAACATTGAATAATTTCCTAACTAACCAGCTCCGTCCGGATCTTGTGTTAAAATTGAACACGTGGAAGTTTTGCTTCAATTTTTCAACATCTTTTTCTTCATATTTCACACAGCGCTCACCCTGTTCAATCTGCTGGGCTGGATATGGCGATCAACGCGCTTTCTAAACCTCATAAGTATCCTGCTCACCTTCAGCTCGTGGTTCATTTTGGGAATTTGGTATGGATGGGGATATTGCCCGTGCACGGACTGGCACTGGGAGGTTCGGCAGGAGCTTGGTTACAAGATCCAAACGCACTCTTATATCAAATTCCTGTTTTCAACAATTACCGGTTTAGAGATACCGGCTTTTATTATTGAGATGATTACGGTAACAGGGTTAGTAATGGCCTTTTTGCTGTCCTCTTTCACAAATTACAGGGACATGAAAAAGGAGGTTTGATCCTCATCAGAAAAAAGCTAAACGTAAATCGCTAATTTGCTAAAAAACAATATTTCCCATCAAAATGGGTTTGTGGGATAAAAAGAATAAAACTCAAACGATGCATCTTATGCCAACCTTAATAGCCAACTTTGCCAACTTGCAGTTCGTCTTATAGAATGACACGGCTACTGGTTCCAATGGTTGTGGGTACAACAATGCGGCTAAAGCCGCTATGATGAATTGATTGGTACCCGTTGGCTGAAGCCAACGGCAAAATCCGGGCATTACCAATTGCCGTCAGCTTTAGCTGACTATGGTCTTATTTTCATGAAAAGCCGATTTTCAAATTCATAGTCAAAATCTTGCTCAGACTATCCTCATGAAATGTTTTTTACAAGGTGCCATCTTCACTCTCTTCCTGCTCGCCTTCATGCCTGCCTTTGCAAGCGATTTCCCGGATTACCAGCGCCCCATCAACCCCAAAGATGTCACCATTATCCGGGATAAATGGGGGACGCCCCACATTTACGGCCAAACAGATGCCGATGCGGCATACGGACTCGCTTATTCCCTTTGCGAAAGTCAATTCAAAGGGCTGCAGCTAACACTCATCGCAGGGTTAGGTCATATGGGCCTGGTTGAAGGAAAAGATGGCGCCAAAGCTGACTTTTTTCAGCACGCCATCGGGACGGACAGTATTGTCAATGCCAGGTATGACAAGGCCTTCTCGGAGGGCTTCAAGCACTATCTCAAAGCTTATACACAAGGCATCAATGACTATGCCGCCAATCATCCCGACAACATTGTGTTGGAACGCATCTATCCTGTCGGGCCAAAGGATATTGTCAAAGCACACTTTATTTCACTGGCTTTTGTCACAGGGGCTCAGGACCCCATTCAGGATATTCTTGAGGGCTCTTACGAGGAAAAGGACAAAAATGGTGTCGGCTCAAATGCCTTTGCATTCAATACACACAGAACAGTTGACAGCTCCACTTACCTTTGCATCGACCCTCATTTGCCGCTGAAGGGAGACTTAACTGTCACGGAAGCCCACATGGTGAGCGATGGGGCGCATACCTGGAACGGCCTCGATCTCGTGGATGTCTACCAGCTCGAGATGCATCCGGATAAGGATTTGCGTTACAAGTTCGATGGGGAGTGGCTCAGGTTGGATGAACGCCCTGTTAAGCTAAAAGTGAATCTATGGTGGTTCATCAACATCCCGGTCAAGCGAACCACGTACTGGAGCAAATACGGGCCTACCTTCCAATCCGATGACGGTGAGTTCTATGCCCTTCGTTATGGAGCTAATCAAACCATCAATTACGCGGAGCAGTGGTACCGCATGGGGAAAGCCAAAAATCTGGAAGAATTCAAGGATGCCATGAGTATGCGAGCTGTGCCGCGCTTTAACACCGTTTATGCCGATGACAAGGACAATACCTTCCTCATCGGGTACGGCTCCATTCCCGATCGCGACACGTCCTACGACTGGACAGGCGTTGTGCCGGGCGATACATCCGCAACGCTCTGGCAGGAATTGCACACGTTAGATCAGATGCCGCAGAAGAAAAACCCCGACTGTGGCTACTTGTACAACATGAACAACACGCCCTACAATTTAACCTGTGACGAAGAAGCCATGTACTGCCCGTCTCAACACGAGACGATGGGGTATCGGCTCAAGAACAACAACCGGAGCAGGCGGTTTGAAGAGCTAATGAATAATTGTGGCGAGTATGTTAGCTTTAGCGACATGAAGCGCTTCAAATATGACCGTTCCTATCCACAACAAAGTGTATTTCTCGAATCAGTTGAGCCGCTTTTACAGGTAGATACTTCGGACTATCCTGAAGTCAGCACACTCCTCCATGCCATGCAGAACTGGGATAGACGGGCTACATTGGAAAGTGTGCCGGCCACTTATTTCCTGCTCACCTTTAACTACATCTTCGACAAGAAGGGCTACGATGACCATGCCTTCTTTACGGGCATCGATGTGTCGCAGGAGCTTTTTATCGATGCTGTCACCTATGCAAAGGAATTTCTGCAAAAGCACTACAACACAACTAATGTGCCTTTAAAAAAAGTGCAGCGGCTGATCAGAGGCGATAAGAACAAGCCGATGCCCGGTTTTCCCGATGCGTTAGCAGCCGCTTACTCAAAGCCGCACAAAAACGGGCAATACAAAACATTTATTAGCAGCGGCTATACCATGTTCGTAGAATACACGAATGATGGCGCTTCGCGCATAGAAACGGTCTTGCCCTTCGGGACTTCAGACGATCCCGATAGCCCGCACTTTAGTGATCAAATGGACTTGTTCGTGAACCAGCAAACAAAAACCATGTCGCTGGATTTAGATTCCGTCCTGCACAATGCGGAACGGCTTTATCATCCCTATACGAACCAAAAGGTGACCAAAAAGCAATTCCAAACCCTAAAAAATCAGTAACCGATCATCTATGGGAACTGTACTATTTTCCTCAATCCTTTTCCTATTCTTAACAATTCCTTTTCAGGCCTTTCCATTTGATAAAGATGACTATAAACGACCGGTTGACCCGGATTCAGTAGAAATTGTAAGAGATATGTGGGGTGTTGCCCATGTATTTGGCAAGACCGATAACGATGCCGCTTATGGGCTGGCCTGGTCGCATGCCGAGGATGACTTTGAAAGCATCCGGAAAATGTACATGATGGCCTCGGGTGTTTATGGCCTCCACAAGGGAAAAGACGGGGCCAAGTTCGATTATGTACTCAAGCTCTTAAAAATTCCCCAATTAGTGGATGAGCACTACGATGAGGTTGTCTCCGACAGTTTCAAGACTTACTTACAAGCCTATACGCAAGGCATCAATGATTACGCCAAAGCCAATCCGGATGAGATAGCCGTCAAGCGGATGTATCCCATTGGGCCAAAAGATGCGCTGAAGGGCTATTTATTATCGTTTGTGCTACTACAAAAGGTGAATACGTTTTTGGAAAAGATCATGGAGGGCTCCATCGATGATGACACAGAAATGTTCAATATTGGATCGAACGCATATGCATTGAACCCCTCCATCACGGAAGATAGTTCTACCTACATTACCATCAATGCCCACCAAACGCTCGAGGGTCAGGTTGCCTTTCACGAAATCCACATGGTTAGTGAAGAGGGCATGAATTTTCTGGGCGGTACCTTTCCGGGTGCTGTGAGCGGCCTCCACGGCAGTAACCCCAACCTCGCCTGGGCCCATACATCCAATTCCCCAAACGAGGTGGATGTGTACGAACTGACCATGCATCCTGAAAAAGAGAACTATTACAAGTTCGATGGCGAATGGCTCAAACTTGAGAAGCGAAAAGTAAAACTCAGTGTAGAAATTCTCGGCTTTTTGCCCTTCCCCGTTAAACGTGAAGCATATTGGAGTAAATATGGCGCCACAGTCAAAACAGACAGCGGTGTGTATTCCATCAGGTTTGCCGGCAATATGAAAGAAGCTCTCAGAGCCCCTGAACAATGGTATAAAATGACAAAGGCAAAAAACTTCAGCGAGTTTCACTCAGCCCTTGAGATGCAAGGTATCCCCACAAAAAACATCATTTATACGCCCTCATCCCGAAACGCAAACCGGGCTTTAACTGGCAAGGTGTGGTGGGAGGTGACACATCAGCCACACTCTGGCACGATTTCTACGATATCGATCAATTGCCCCAGGTAAAAAATCCATCGTGCGGCTATATTCTCAACGTCAACCACACCCCTTTTAACTGCACCTGCGAAGAAGAGAACCCTCGCATGCAGGACTTTGACAAGGAAATGGCCTTCATGACCCGCGACAACAACCGCAGCATCCGCTTTAAGCAATTACTGGAAAAGTACGGGCCTCGCATCAGCTATAAAGAAATGAAAAAGATCAAGTTCGACACCAAGTTCCCCGAGAACACAACATTTATGGACATGATTTACGAGGTGCAGTCGCTCGATACGAGCAAATATCCGGAGATTGCTCCCATCCTGAAGGAATTCAGGAAATGGAACCTCAAAATGACACCCGAAAACAGGCAAGCGGCCATCTTTATGATGACCGCCCGGTACATTTTCGATAAACACGATTTGCGCACTCTCGGCTTTCGGAAAGATCTGAATTTTAAGAAAAGCACTTACCGGAACGCACTGGCCCACACACAAGACCACCTCAGAAAGCACTTTGGCCGCCTGGATGTGCGTTATGGCCAGGTTCTGCGGCTCAAACGGGGTGACAAAGAATACCCGATGGGCGGCTTCCCGGATGTGATGCGCTCCATGATGGGGCAAAAACAAGAAGACGGTACTTTCAAGGCATGGATCGGTGAGGACTACATGCAGCTACTACGTTTTACAGACGATACCGTTAAAACCGAAACCGTAGATGCTTATGGCGTTTCAAACGATCCCGAAAGTCAACACTATACGGATCAGATGCCGCTCTTCATCAACAAAAACTTTAAAGACATGACCCATAACCCCGATGAAGTGTACCGCAAGGCCGAAGAAATTTATCATCCCGGGGAAGAACATTGATATTTGTCCATAGCTGATCAATATCGAAGACATTTCATCAAAAGAGACCATTATGGCGCTTGTCAAATCAGTAAAAGGCGAAAGTCCTCAGTTAGGCAGTAATTGCTATTTTGCCGAAAATGCAACAATTGTGGGTGACGTGCAGATGGGCGATGACTGCAGTGTGTGGTTTAACGCTGTTGTAAGGGGCGATGTGCACTACATCAAAATGGGTAATAAGGTCAACATTCAGGATGGAGCTATTATCCATGGCACCTATCAAAAAGCACCAACAAATATTGGTGACAACGTTTCAATTGGTCATGCGGCCATCGTGCACGGCTGCACCCTCGCTGACAACGTGCTGGTGGGTATGAGAGCTGTGGTGATGGATCATGCCAAAGTTGAGCCCAATGCCATTATTGCTGCGGGAGCGGTCATTCCGGAAAATACGCACGTGGAAAGCGGCTCGGTCTATGCAGGGGTGCCGGCCAAAAAGCTCAAAGACATCGATGAGCAACAATTTGAAAAATTGGTGAAGGGCATTGCTGACAATTATGTGATGTATGCCGGCTGGTACAGGGAGTCATCTTCTCAAAAGCCCGATACACCCCACATTTCCATCTGAAGAGTTGTCATCTCAGGAAGAAAGATCGAACGTATCACTGGTTTCTAAACTTATTACTAAAGTT